>JABSOM010000001.1:300000-400052 GCA_013215945.1 Campylobacteraceae bacterium | reverse complement strand
GCAGGTCCCAAGGGTATGGCTGTTCGCCATTTAAAGCGGTACGCGAGCTGGGTTCAGAACGGCGTGAGACAGTTCGGGCCCTATCTTCCGTGGGCGTAGGAAAGTTGAAGAGATTTGTCCCTAGTACGAGAGGACCGGGATGAACGTACCACTGGTGTACCAATTGTTCTGCCAAGAGCATCGTTGGGTAGCTACGTACGGATGTGATAAGAGCTGAAAGCATCTAAGCTCGAAGCCAACTCTAAGATGAACTTTCCCTGAAGATCCCAGCAAGACTAGCTGGTTGATAGGCTGGATGTGTAAGCGTTGTAAGACGTTTAGCTGACCAGTACTAATAGATCGTTTGGCTTATTTATATTATTTCAATGGCTACTATCTTATTAAGTGTATTAACGCTTGATAATGACAAGTGTTCGAAATCTAAAGACTTTAACAATTTTTACTTATTCTATATATAGAAGTAAGTAATAAATATTCATTGGAATGTTTATTACTTATTTTCTGGTGATTATAGAGAAGAGGAAATACCCAGCCCCATTTCGAACCTGGTAGTCAAGCTCTTCATCGCTGATAATACTGCAGGGTCCCCTTGTCGGAAACGTAGGCCGTTGCCAGATTTAAGTATTTTATAAAGCTTTATCTTATTCAACTCTAAGTTGTTTAAGGTAAAGCTTTTTTTTTGCCCGTATTCACGGGATTTCATGCCTACTAACTTTTGATTTTAATTGAATAGGATTACATAGCCTTTTTTTCTATGCTTTCATAGAAAAAGGATTTCATGGATAATAATTGAGATTTTATAAAAAAGAGCAGTACTTTTTTTGTGAGTTTATATAAAAATAGAATTATTATAATAAAAATAAAAAAAGGAAGTTCTATGTCAACAAAAAATATTAAAGCAAAACTACCAAAAATAACAAAACCTATTGTTAAAAAACAATCTACTTTTGTAAACAATCGCTCATCAACTCCTAAAAAAATAATTGCTACTAATGATGCAACGATAAGAAGATAGTTTTTTAAAAGTGATTCTTAATTAATGAATACCTTAAAAAAGAAATAATTCTTTATTGGTATTTCTACTAAAAGATTAATTAATGAAATGGTTTAATATTTAATACTATACTAACAATAAAGGAAATAAATTGAGCAATAATATATCTGATTCTTTTATAAATAAAAAGCGTCTTTCTTTAATTGAAACACTGTGTGGCAGCGATGAATTAGATAATATCAAAAACTTATTAAATGAATGTTTTGATAATATCATTTCAAATAAGAGTACTTCTACCTATAAGTTACTTAGTTTTATAAGTAGCCTTGATAACATTCATACTTTAGATGATTCTAATAAAAATTTATATCATAATACTAATAGAAAAGAATACATTATAAATAACGATAATGATCTTAAAGAAATAATTCCTTTAATAAATAAATCAAAAATCTTAGGCTTTGATACGGAACAGAAACCTGTTTTTAAAAAAGGAGTTCCAGAAAGTAAAATTGCAATTATTCAATTATGCGATGCGAATAATTCTTATATTTTTCAGGTACAAAAAATTAAAAACATTTCTTCTTTATTAATGATTCTTTCAAATAAAAATATAATAAAAGTTGGTATTGGTTTAAAAAATGATCTTCAAGTATTATACAAAGAGTTTAATTGCAGAATGAATGCTTGCATAGATTTTGGGATTTTATTTAAAGATAAACTTTTTTCGCCTAATGAATTAGGAGCTAAAAAAGCATGTTTATTATTTCTTGATTTAAAACTTCAAAAGTCAAAAAATATAGCCAGGTCCAATTGGGAAAGAGATGTTTTAAGTGAGGCGCAAATTAAGTATGCTAATGAAGATGCATCCTGCGTTTACGATTCTTTTTGTATGATGATATTAAGATATGAATTTTTATTGGAAATACTTCCTTTGTGGTTTCAAGAGAAACACAAAAACAATGATTATAAAAATATTCTAAATGAGTTTTCTAAAAAGTTTTCTTAATCCTTTTTATTTACTTTAAATAATAATTATTTTTTTATTAAGTAAAAATAAGGTAACATTCGAAATAATTTAATTAAGTGAATTATTTTAATTCATGGGAAATAGGTTAAAAGCCTATGCTGCCCCCGCAACGGTACTACGTATATAATATTTTATTATGACAAAATATAAGCCACTGTTTTTTAATGGGAAGGAATATTTTGTTTTGAAAAAGTGCGTTTAGCCCGGAGACCGACTTAATTTTATCAATACAGATCAGGCGGGGTGTCTTGAAATCTTAGTATATACTAATATTATTGCCTAGCATTCCGCTTTCTGTGTTATTAAATTTTTAATAGGATAGATATGTTTTATAAATTACTTTTTTTATGCCTTTCTTTTGTTTTCCTTAATGCCCAAAGCTCTTCTCTTCAGAAAGAAATGTTTGTCGTAGTATCTGACCGTTCTGCATCTTCTATAAATACAGCTGCAAAATATTATATGAAAGATTCGCCTAATAATATCAAGATAAGAAGTGTTTCCCAAGTATTGCAAATGAGCTTGGATGAATTAAATTCATATATTAACAAAGCTGATATTATCTTATTTAGCTCTGTTTTTGGAGAAATAATTGAAAAACTTTCTGGCCTAAATTATCAAAATAAGCAAATGGTTATTTCTTTGCAAGGGGATAGACGTTTATTAAATATAAACCAAGATTCTTTTTTCACACCTTATAAAAATTTCCCCCTTGAATTATTAAATAAAAATAATAGCACAGCATCTTATTTAGATTATTTAAATAAAAAACAAAAAGAATTTCCCTCTTTTTCATTTTATTTACAAGCAAGAGCCTATTGGGAAAATCGAGGAATTGAAAATATTTCAAATTTATTTTCTTTTTTATTTAAAAGTACTTTAAATAATAATGAGTGGCCAGATATTAAAGAATTAAAACAAATACGTTATTTCCTTAATGCTAATGCTTCTAAAACCTACGATAAAATTGATAATATTATATTAGATAAGAATAAAGATATTTTATTTGTATTAGATAATGATAGGGCTGATAGCTCGTCTTCTTGGGAAATCCATGATAAGATACAAACATATGCGCCTTCTTTACAAGTTGTTTCTGTTTTAAGTTCATGGGGAAAAGCAAGTTATTTGGCACTTAAAAATATTGAGAAGCTTGTAGATAAAGTAGGTGATGGAAAACATTATTCTATTATATCTTTACATGATTTTGTAATTGGTGGAGGAGAGTCTAGATTAGAAGTGAATGACAGTTTTAAAAAATTAAATGTGCCTATTTTAAAAGCACTAAGAGTACTTGATAGTACAAGTTATGCCTATAAACTTTCTTCTACTGGTTTAGCTATTAATTCAGTACATTATCGTATCTCAATGCCAGAATTACAGGGAATTGGGCAGGTTCATATCTTAGCAATGAGTGAAGGTTCAAGTAAAGATGAGCGCACGGGTTTATTGCTGTTAAAGATTAAAGTACTTGATGATGAAGTGAAGAATATAGTCAAAAAATCAAAACGTTGGATTTTGTTAAAGAAAATAAAAAATAAAAACAAAAAACTTGCCATAATATATTACAACCATCCTCCCGGACGTCATAATATTGGTGCAGATAATTTAAATGTTCCAGCTACACTTTTTGAAATTCTAAATAAGCTTAAAAAAGAAGGTTATGATGTGGGAATTTTACCTAAAAGTTCTGAGGCTTTATTGGCAATGTTGCAAGAAAAAGCAGTTAATTTACCCAATGACAAAAGTGTTCTAAAAAAACAAAGTTTAGAAGGAAATACTCTTACTTCAAATGAATATGCGTCTTATCTTAATACTTTGCCAAAACATATTAACGAAGAGATGAAGTTTGGACCTCTTGCTGCTTTACATGTACAAATAAAAGAATTTCTTAATACTGAAATTCAAATCGTAGCTAATAGCGACAAACTAAAAGCCTATAAAGCAATGAATAACTATATGAATAAAACAATGAATAATTTACACCATGCTTTGGATGGAGTTAGAAATAAAAGCAGAAAAAGAGCTCTAAATTTACTTTTACAGCTAAAAAATGAATATACAAGTCTTTTGCAACAATCACAAAATGAAAATAAAATTGTTTTAATGAGTGCGAATACTTTAGTTCAAGCAATTATAGATTTAGAAATTGAAGGTATTAGGGGTTGGGGAGAAGTTCCTGGGGAAGTAATGGTTTTTAATAATAAACTGCTTATTCCTTCTGTTGTTTTTGGTAACATTATTCTTGCGCCTCAACCTCCAAGAGGCTGGGAATTAAATGAAGAGTTATTGCATGCCAATTTATCTTTTCCTCCAACTCATCAGTATATGGCTTTTTATTATTATATGAAAAATAAATTTAAAGCAGATGCTATTATTCATTTAGGAAGGCATTCTACTTATGAGTTTTTACCAAGAAAAGCGGTTGGTTTAAGTGCCAGTGATTATCCTCGTATTTTAATTGATGATTTACCAAGTATTTATCCTTATATTGTAGATGGTGTAGGTGAAGGTATTCAAGCTAAAAGAAGAGGTCACGCTATTATGATTGATCATTTAACGCCTCCTTTAGCAACCACTGATTTATATGACAGTCTTTTAGAATTAAGACAATTAATAGAAAGTGCTGAAGCTGCAAGTGATGATAATTTACGTAAGAATGCAATCACAAAAATAAAAGAAGCTATTGATACTATGCATTTAAGAAAAGAATTAGAGGCAAGTATGGATGAAGAATTAAAAGTAAGAGGTATTGCTTTTGATGAAATTGATGATGAATTTTTATTGCATGAAGTGGGGCATTATTTAACCAAACTGCAAGAAGAATTTATGCCTTTAGGTTTACATACCTTTGGAAAAAAATGGAAAAAAGAAGCAGTTTCTATCATGCTTAAATCCATGGAAGAAGAAAATAATGAAAGGGTTAAAGAAAATCTAATTAGCTCACCAAAAAAAGAAATGCAAGCTTTATTTTCTGCTTTAAAGGGTGGATATATTGAAGCTGGAAAAGGAAATGATCCTATAAGAACACCTGATTCTTTGCCTACAGGAAGAAACTTTTATGCTTTAGATGCGGGTTTGATTCCTTCTAAAATAGCTGTTGATACAGCAGGTATTCTTGCCCAAAAAATACGTTCAAATAATAAAAGTGATGTAAGAAAAAAAGAAGCGCTAATACTTTGGGCCTCTGATACAGTAAGAGATGAAGGTGCAATGATTGCTTTGGGTTTAGATTTATTAGGAATAAAAGTTATTTGGAATAAAAGAGGAATTTTAAAAGGACTTGAACGTATTCCCTTAGATAAAAAAAGAAAATACAGAAGAGATGTGTTATTTACTGCTTCTGGTTTATTTAGGGATTTATATGCATCAAAACTTGTTTTATTAAATAAAGCTGTTTTAATGGCACTTGATGCCTCTTCTTTTACTATTATTAAAAAATATCCAGCATTAAGTTTAAGCCTAAATACTGCTTTATCTTCTTTGGGTGAGCAAAAAAGAGGTGGGAATGAAAGTCTGGATGTAAATATTGTTGCATATAATTGGGTAAAAGAAGCAAGAGAAATATTAAAAAACAATAAGAACTTATCTTTAGAAGAAGTAGGATTAAGAGCTTCTTACAGAGTTTTTGCAACAGCACCTGGTTCTTATGGTGCAGGAATTAATAGGCTGGTTGAGCGTTCTAATTCTTGGAGCACAAGGAAAGAATTAGGAGAAGTATTTATTAAAAGAGTTTCATATGTCTATACCTCAAAAGAGGAAGGAATTTTAGCCAAAGATAGTTATGTTAGACAATTAAAAAATGTGGGAAATACCTACTTAGGACGAGCATCTAACTTGTATGGTTTAATTGATAATAATGATACTTTTGATTATTTAGGGGGACTTAATTTAGCCATTGAAACACTTACGGGAAAACATGTAAATTCTTATGTTATTGATCATTCTAATGCAAAAGATCTTAAAATCAATACTTTGCAAAGTACAATATTAGGCGAATTAAGAGGGCGGTACTTAAATCCACAATGGATAAAACCTTTAATGAAAGAGGGTTATAGTGGAGCTCGTACTATGGGAAGTGAATTTATTGAATATTTATGGGGTTGGCAAGTTACTAATCCAGAAATAATTGATACTTGGGTTTGGGATGAAGTAAAAGCAGTATATATTGATGATAAATTAAATTTAGACTTAGATAAATTTTTATCAAGTGATTATAATGTACATGTTCAAACAAATATCTTGGCTGTTATGTTAGTAGCTATTCAAAAGGATTTTTGGAAAACAGATAAAAAAACTTTAGATGATTTGGCAAACAAATTTGCAAAAAATATTATAAAATATGGAATTCCTGGTAGTGGTCATACCCAAGCCAATCATGAGATTTATAATTTTATTAAAGCTTATATTTCAAGTGAAGATTTATCTAAGCTTGAAAAAGTATTAGAAAATAGTAGATTGGATAAAAAAGCTGCAAAAAAAGAACAGTATAAAAGTATACAAGAAATAAAAATAAATGAGCAAGAAATTAAAAATGATGAAAAACAAGAATCAAAAGAAAATAAGCAGAAGAATATGCAAGACAACTCCTATATTATGTATCTTCTAATGGGATTCTTTTTTCTTTTATTAGTAGGAATTTTTAAATCTGTCTTTTTTAATAAACACAAAGGATTATAATGTTTTCGTCAATATCACTTGGATTAATGCATCAAATTACAGCACTTTTACTTGAACCTGTTTCATGGTTATTGCTTTTTTTTGTGGCATTTTCAATTTATGAAATAGGTATTAGTATAGGGGAAAAATCAATTGAAATCAAAAGACTTATTAAAAGTAAAGATATTCCTTTGGTTTTAATACATGCTAAAAAAAGAATAGAGCGAGCAGATTTTTTAACAAGACTTGCTCCGATGTTAGGTTTAATGGGAACACTTATTCCTTTAGGCCCTGGACTTGCTGCTTTAGGTGAGGGTGATGTGAAGATATTAAGTACAGCTATGTCGGTTGCTTTTGATACAACAGTTTTAGGATTATTGGCAGGAATGACAGGTTTTATTATTTCAAGACTTAGAAAACGCTGGTATGATCAAGCTTTAACTCAAATGGAAATAAACAATGAAATCTAGGTTTTCAAGTGGACACTTTGAAAAAGAAGAGGATGAACCCTTAGGTCCATTGGCAAATCTTGTGGATATTATTCTTGTTTTTGCTTGTGGTTTAATTGCTGCTCTTGTAGCTATTAGTCCTAATTTACAAGAACATTTTAATGTTCAAAATAAAGAAATTATTTCTCAAGGGAAAGAATTGACGCATATTCCAAAAGATTTAAAAGAAGCACAAGACTCTTCCAAAGGCTTTGAATCTTTGGGGCAAGTATATAAAGATCCTAAAACAGGAAAGTTAATTTTAATTAGTAAATAAGGAATGTTTTATTGGAAAAACAGAGACAGTTTATCTCTGTTTTTAGTAGTTTAGTCTTCTTTAGAAGCTAAAATTTCAATGCTGTCTATCACATCTTCTTGTTCTATTGAATCCAATACTTCAAAGGATTTTTCATCATTTTGCTCTATTTCTCCAAATACTGTATGTCCACCATCTAAATGAGGCGTAGCTACAAAAGTAATAAAAAATTGTGAACCACCTGTATTTTTACCAGCATGTGCCATTGATAAAACACCTCTGTTATGCACTTGTTTATCTGCACTTGTTTCACATTCAATTGCCCACTCAGGACCTCCACCACCAGTACCTTCTGGGCATCCAGCTTGTGCCATGAAACCATCAATTACACGATGAAAATTTAAACCATCGTAAAAAGTATCATTTGCTAAACTAGCAAAGTTTGAAACAGTATTTGGAACTGCTTCTACAAATAATTTAACCCAGATTACACCCTTAACAGTAGTAATTTTAGCATATTGAAATTTCTCTAATTCTTCTTTTGAATACGAATATTCTTTTAGTTCTTTGGATGATCCAAACATTATTATCCTTGTAATTTTTTTGAATTATATCAGTTTTTGTTTAATATTATATGTTTTTTTAAAAAGCTTTACTTATTAGGGCTTAAATAATTTAATTTTACCAATGTTTGTATCACTTCTTTGTATAAAGGAACAGCAGATTGTGAAGCATAGTGGTAATACCAATATTTTCCTGTTGATATTGGTTCAACTACAGTAACTCCAATAGTATATTTCATTGTAGAATCATTTGCAAAACCAAAAAAAGAAGAAATATAGCGTTTAAGGTATTTACCTCTTCTTGCTAATTGAGCTGTTCCTGTTTTTCCCCCAATTTCTAAACCTTTAATTGCCGTACCTCTTCCTGTTCCTTTTTGTACGGTATTAATTAACATTTGTTTCATTCTATTGGCTGTTCTTTTTGAGATAACTTTTTCTTTGGTTATTTGTGATTTACTAATTTTTTTATTGTTTATTGTGTAGGTATTAACAATTTTTGGCTGTACTGAATAACCATTATTATTAAAAACACTGTAGGCTTTAAGCACTTGCATAAAGGTTGAAGTCATACCTTGACCGTAAGAAACAGTTGCTTTAAATACATTGTCTCTTCCTTTACTTTCACCTGCTTTAAATCTGTATTTAGGAGGCAAGTATCCTGATTTTTCAAAAGGTAAATCTATTCCTGTTTTTTTAGTAAAACCAAAGCGTACAAAACCTTCATAAAAGTCTTCTGCTTTTAAACGTTGAGCAATTTGAAGCGTACCAATATTACTTGAAAATATAACAGTGTCATTAAGTGTTATGTATCTTTTTTTAAAGTTATGATCATCTTTAATTACAAAACGTCCCAAGGGATATCTTCCTTTTGGATAAAAACCTTTGGCATTTGCTTTACCTTTATTATATGCTGAAAAAAGTTCATTTTTTTTAATAAGATTTTTTTCCATTGCTAAGGATAAAGAAATAGGTTTAATAACTGAACCAGGCTCATATTGATGCTCAATTGCAAAAACATTTAAAGAGGGAATGTCTTTTTGTTTAATATGACCTGGGTTAAAACGATTTGAGGTGGCTAGGGTTATTATTTTTCCTGTTTCACTCTCCATTATTGATACTATAATTTCTTTTGCACCATATTTTATTTTACTTTTATCTAAGATTAATTCAATATTTTTTTGCAGTTTTAATGGAATATTTAATTTAAGATTTGCCCCATCTATTCTGTTTTTAATGACAGAATCTTTATTAAAAGAAATGTAAGAAAGCACATCTTTTTGTCCACTTAATATACCATCTTTATTTTCATTTAAAAGTCTATTGTACGAGCGTTCAATACCTTTAATACCTTTTACTCTTGTTTTTCCATTACTTGCTTCAAATTTTCGTATATAACCAACTACAGGGGTTAGTGTGTCTTTATACGAATAAAGTCTTTTTTCTCCACTTTCTCTTACTTCTAGTCCAACCAACAAGCGTGTTCCATTTCTATATAAAGATTTGAAAATTCCCAAACGTCTTAACTTAAATCCCAGTTCTTTTAAATTTTTTGCAGTTCTAGAATTAATATTATAAGATAGAATGATATAACCAGGTCTTTTTTTTAGTGATTTATTGATTTTATTATAAAGTATTTTTTCTTCTATATTTGAATATATTGATAATAATTTTACAAATAAATCAAGTTTATTTTTATTTAAATATCTTGTATCTATTGCAACTTTATAAATTTTTTTGGAAGAAGCGATTTTAAAATTATCATAGGATAAAATATTCCCTCTAATTGCTAATTCACTTTTTGAGATATTTATTCTTGGAAGTTTTCTTTTTTTTGCAACGGTTGTAAATACAACAAGAATAAAAATAATCATTGCAAGAAGAATTACTGCAAGTAATAAAAAAGTTTTTTTTGTTTTATTAACGTTATTGTTATTGTTTGAAGTCATTTTTATCCATAATATACTATAATACGAGAATTTTATCGAAATTAACCCAAATTATACAATATAAAACAATAATAATTTTCTTTATTGTTTCTCTAATAATAAATTAAGGCAAAAAAACTATGTCAAAAACAAAAGAAGCGGATTATATTTTATTTTTACTTTCTTGTACGTTAATTACTGTTAGTATTTTATTTTCTTATTCTTTGTCTGTTTATACTGTTGTTTATTATGATTACAATCAATTCCATTTTTTTATGAGACAATGTTTTGTTGGTATTTTAGGAATGTTAATTATGTGGGTTTTTTCACAAATTCCTCCTGATAAGATTGTTGGAAAAGTGGGAATGACACTGTTTATCTTGTTTTTTTTTCTTATGGCAATTATGCCTCTTTTGCCAGGCTCTCTTGTAACTGCAGCAGGTGGTGCAAACAGATGGATAAGGTTACCTGGTTTTTCTCTTTCTCCCGTAGAGTTTTTTAAAATTGGTTTTATATATTTTTTAGCCTGGTCTTTTCACCGTAGGGTAATGGACCAGCCAAAAAAAATGAGTTTGAAAGAAGAATTTTTATTATTGTTTCCTTATTTTTCTGCTTTTTTTCTGGTGGTATTTCTAGTCGCTTTTTTACAAAAAGATTTGGGACAAGTTGTTTTATTAGGTCTTGTATTAATGGTTCTTTTGGTTTTTGCAAACAGATCTTTTAAACTTTTTTTAGTACTTGGATTATGCTCTTTATTAACGCTAGCTACCTTAATTATTTCAGCACCCCACCGTATTCAAAGAATTTACTCTTGGTGGGCCCTAAATCAAGACAGAATTTTATCTATTTTACCTGACATTGCTAACTCTTATTTAAGAGTTAAAGAACTTCCTGTGCCATATCAAGTAGGTCATTCTTTAAACGCAATATACAATGGCGGTTTTTTTGGTGTTGGGATTGGGGGCGGAAATTTAAAAATGGGTTATTTATCTGAAGTTCATTCGGATTTTGTTCTTGCTGGAATTACTGAAGAATTGGGATTATTTGGTATAATTGTAATTACAATATTGATTTTTTTAGTAGTATGGCGAATTTTCAGAATTTCAAATAGAGTAGAAAATCCTATTTATCATTTGTTTACTTTAGGTATTGCTTTAATGATAATTATCGCTTTTTTAATTAACTCTTATGGAATAACAGGAATCATCCCTATAAAAGGAATTGCTGTTCCTTTTTTATCCTATGGGGGCTCAGCTTTATTAGCTACTTCAATATCAATAGGTTTAGTATTATCAATTAGTAAAGAAATAAGGAAATAAGTAGATGCATGGAACAGTAGTAATTACGGGTGGTGGGACAGGTGGCCACTTAAACGTAGCAAAAGAATTTATTGATGCTTTTTATAAAAGAGGAATTACTCCTATTTTTGTAGGAAGCGAAAATGGAAAAGATAAAGAATGGTTTGCTAGGGATTTTCATATTAAAAAATGTTATTTTCTTAAATCAAGAGGAGTAGTAAATAAAGATTTTAAAGGAAAAGCACTGGCTTTGTTTTCCATTGCAAAAGAAGTCTCTCATTGTTTGGATCTCTTTTCTACTCTTGATGTTAAAACAGTCATTTCAGTAGGCGGATATTCAGCAGCTCCTGCAAGCATGGCTGCTATTCTTAAATCAGGATGTAAACTGTATATCCATGAGCAGAACTCAGTAACTGGTAAATTAAATCATTATACGAAACGTTTTGCAAGTGAATTTTTTTCTTCTTATGATCTTAACTCAAAAGTAAAAGACTATCCTGTAAAAATGGAATATTTTAATGAAGCAAGAATAAGACAGAATGTAAAAACTATTATTTTTTTAGGTGGGTCTCATGGCGCTGCTGCAATTAATAATTATGCCCTGGAACTTGCTCCTTCTTTGAATAAAGCAGGAATTAAAATTATTCATCAAACAGGAAAAAATGATTTTAATCGTGTTGTAGAAGAGTATTCTAAACTTGGAATTTCCTTAGATATATTTGCTTTTGATCAAAAACTTCATTTAAAAATGTCCCAAGCAGATTTTGCAGTATCAAGAGCAGGGGCCTCAACATTATGGGAACTTGCAGCTAATGCAATTCCTACTTTGTTTATTCCTTATCCGAGCGCAGCAGGAGATCATCAATTCCATAATGCTGCTTTTTTAAGAAATAAAGGTTTGTGTTTTGTAGCAAGAGAAAAAGAATTGCATCCCAACATATTAATCAAATGCTTAAAAAGCAATATTGAAAAAATGTCAAAAGGATTAACGGATTGTATTATGTATGATTCTGTTGAGTCAATGATAGATATTATTTTAGAACAAAATCAATAAAACAATACCAAAAACTATTCTATAAATACCAAAAGCAATAAAAGTAAAATTTTCTAAAAAACGTAAAAATATTTTTATTGCAAGGTAAGCTACTACAAAAGATACAGCAAAACCTATAAATAAAACCAAAAGATCAGAAGATAAAAACTCCTCATAGTGTTTTACTAAATCATAAGCAGTAGTAGCACATAATACAGGAATGGCCAATAAAAATGAAAATTCAGCTGCCGTTTTTCTATCTAATTTTACAAGCATAGCTCCAATAATGCTAGATCCAGCTCGCGAAGTTCCTGGAATTAAAGCAAATACTTGCGCTAAGCCAATATAAAAAGATTGTTTATAAGTAATATCTTCAACATCTTTCGTAAGTGCTTTTTCTTCTTTATAAAATTGTTCTACTATTATAAATACAATTCCTCCAATAATAAACATAACAGCCACTATTTGTACGGAAAATAAGGATTTAATAAAATCTGCGCATAAAAAACCAATAATTCCAAGAGGTAAAAAAGAAAGGGCTACTTTCATCCACAAATCAATATATTTAAAAGTAAATTTAGAAGGATAATGCAAAACAACAGCTAAAATAGCAGCAAATTGAATAATCATTTCATAGGCTTTTGTAATAGCATTTTGTTCCAGCCCTAAAAATTTACTAGCAACTATTAAGTGCCCTGTAGAAGATATTGGCAAAAATTCTGTTAAACCTTCAATTACACCTAAAACAATTGCATCAAATATTTGTATCATTTGTAATCCTTTGTTAATTTTAAAAATAGTTTTACTGCTCTTTTTTCTTTATGGCCTATTTTATAATCTATTATTTTTAGGTATTCTAAGATATTATTTTTACTAATTCCTGATCTTTTAGCATATTGACTTAAGATGTACTGAGGAATTTTTATTTTTCTTTTGTCAAAATTTTTAGTAATTTTTTTTAAATATCTTTCATTTTTATTGAAACATAAACGTGCAAATACAAAAGGAAGATTATACTTATCTATCCACGCTTGTGCTAAATCTACATATTCATTTTTATTTGTATTTTCATGGTAGTATTTAAGGGCTTTATCACCAATAATAACTTGACCTTGAATATTTAAAACCTTTGCAAGTGCATTTGACGTTTCAGATTCTATGTCTTTTTTATACTTACCTTTAATTACTAATACAGAAGTCACTGCACTTTTTGCAACAATTCCTAAATCCAATGCATTCTGCGATCTTGAAGCAATAGAAGAAATAAAAGCTGAATCTATTTGTTTCTTTTTAAATTTTTTATTGATATTGGAAGGATAGGATTTTTTATAATTAATTATAGATTTAATTTGACTGGATCTAATATTTTTTTTGATGTAAACGTTAAAGGGCAATAAATTAATATAATCAATTTTACCAAATATCAAGCTCATCATCTACCTTTTTATTAAAATAATTTTGATATAATAGTGAATATTTAGTAAATAAGGGGTTAAAAATGGTAAAAGTAGAATTTTTAGGACCAATTAGTAATGAAGCTTTAAATATTGACATAAATAATTTATCGCAGTTGGGCGAAATCTTGCAAAAAATTGAAAATGTATCTTCTTGGTTAGAAACCTGTGCAGTGGCTGTAAATGATACTATGGTTTCTTCAAAAGACCATGTTTTAAAAGATGGTGATAGAATTTCACTTTTACCTCCTGTTTGTGGAGGATGATTTTAAAGTGAATATTTCAAATGCTTTACAACTAATTGATGGGGACTTACCTGTTCAAGATATAACAAACGCATGGTATGAAGAGTTTAGAAATTCTAATTATGGAGCTATTATTACTTTTGTTGGTATTGTTAGGGATGAGAATGATATAGAAGGTTTGTCTTTTGATATTTATGAACCTATTTTAATTTCTTGGTTTAACACTTGGCAAGAAAAAGCAAAAAAACAAAATGCACTTGTATTAATGGCACATGCAAAGGGCGATGTAGCTAATCATAGGTCTTCCTACATAGCTGCTGTTTGCTCCCCTAAAAGAAGAGTTGCTTTAGAATTAATTGATCAATTTGTAGAAGATTTCAAAAAATCTGCTCCTATTTGGAAATATGATTTAATTGAGGGAAAAAGAGTGTATGCAAAAGAGCGAAGTACACAAATACAAGGTGCTGGTATTTTAAATTAATGAGAGTAGACCTACACAACCATACTGTTCTATGCAATCATGCCGATGGTTCTATGGAAGATTTTATTAAAAGAGCAATTGATTTAAAAATTGATATTTATGGTTTTTCTGATCATGCGCCTATGCATTTTGACCCCAAATACAGAATGAAATTAAGTGAAAAAAACAAGTATGAACATGATGTATTGTTTTTACAAGAAAAATACAAAAATCAAATTGAAATTCTTTTGGCGTATGAAGTAGATTATATGCAAAATACTTCTTTAATTTTAAAAGATGTTTTAGAAAGTAAGGTGGATTATTTAATTGGTTCAATTCATTTTATAGGCAATAAAAATGACGATGGATTATGGGGTTTTGATAATCCAGAATTCATTGGTAAATACAAAGAAAAAAATATTGATTTAATTTGGGAAGACTATTTTTATGTAATAGAAGCTATGGCTAAAAGTTCTTTATTTGATATCGTGGGACACATCGATTTGATTAAAGTATTTAAATATTTACCTAAAAAAGACATAAGATTAATTGCAAAAAATGCATTAAAAGCTATTAAAAAATCAAATATGGTGCTTGAGTTAAATGCTGCTGGTTTACGCAAACCAATAAAAGAGACTTACCCTTCTTCTTTACTTTTAGAAGAAGCTTTTTCTCTTGATATTCCTATTACTTTTTCTTCAGATGCTCATAGTATTGAGCAAGTTGGTTTTGCTTATGAAGAAGTAAGTGCACTTGCTAAAAAGGTTGGATACAGTAAATGTGTAACTTTTAGAGAGCGAGAAAAGATTTTTCTGGAATTTTAAACCCTTCTTTTTTTTATTGTTTTATGCCAAGTATTTTAAATATCAACGCTTATTAACTTTGCTTTCTTTCCTTTCTTACTTTAGTATTTTTTTTAAAAAAAATACTAAAATGTATATTTTTTATACATATAATTTAAGCCACTTTGTTACTTATTTAGTTAAGATTAAAACATAAATAAAAAGGGGTTAGATTAATGGGAAAATTTGTAAACAATAGAGAAGAATTTTTTAAATACTGTGAAGAAAATGAAGTACAATTTGTTGACTTTAGATTTACAGATTTAAAAGGAATGTGGCACCATATTTCATATATGATGAGCGCTGTTACTGCTGAGCAATTAGAATTTGGTATGCCTTTTGATGGTTCATCCGTTGATGCATGGCAACCAATTAACAAATCTGATATGATTTTAAAACCAGATGTTGTAACTGCATTCTTAGATCCATTTACTGCTGATTCTACAATTATTGTTATTTGTGATGTTTATGACATTTACAAGGGACAATTATATGAAAAATGTCCACGATCTATTGCTAAAAAATCTTTACAGCATTTAACTGAAAGTGGTGTTGGTGATGTTGCTTATTTTGGACCAGAAAATGAATTTTTTGTTTTTGATGATGTTAAAATAATTGATTCAATTAATGAATCGTATTATAGAGTTGATTCAGATGAGGGTGAATGGGCAAGTTCAACTGATTATGAATCTGGTAACATGGGTCACAGACCAGGAACTAAAGGTGGTTACTTCCCCGTACAACCAACAGATTCAATGGTAGATTTACGTGCAGAAATGATGCTTGTTTTAGAACAAGTTGGATTAGAAGTAATCTTAGGACATCATGAAGTTGCTCAAGGTCAAGGTGAAATTGGAATTGTTTTTGATGGTTTAATCGAAGCTGCTGATAATGTACAAAAATACAAATATGTTTGTAAAATGGTTGCACATTTAAATGGTAAAACGTGTACATTTATGCCTAAACCTTTATTGGGTGATAATGGAAATGGTATGCATGTTCATCAATCAATTTGGAAAGATGGTAGAAACTTATTTTACAATGAAGGTGAATATGGTAATTTATCTGATATGGCAAGACATTACACGGGTGGTATATTTAAACATGCACGTGCACTTGCAGCATTTACTAACCCATCAACTAACTCTTACAAAAGATTAATTCCTGGATTTGAAGCGCCAAACATTTTGACTTATTCTTCTCAAAACAGATCAGCTGCTTGTAGAATTCCTTATGGTGCTGGTGAAAAAGCGACTAGAATTGAAATGAGATTCCCTGATTCTGCTGCTTGTCCTTATTTAGCATTTGCTGCTATGATGATGGCTGGACTTGATGGAATTAAAAATAAAATTGAACCAATTGGTCCAATGGATGAAGATTTATTTGAAATGCCTTTAGATGAAATTAGAGAAAGAAATATTCCTCAAATGCCTCATACTTTAAGAGGTTCGCTAGAAGCTTTAATTAGAGACAATGAATTCTTATTACCTGCTTTTACAAAAGATATGGTTGATACGTATCAACACTATAAATTTGAAACACAAGTGTGGCCTGATGAAGCCAGACCAACTGCTTTTGAATTTAAAACAACGTATTCTTGTTAAGAGTATTGTGATACAAAAAGGTGAACAGTTTCTGTTCACCTTTTTTTTTGCAAAAAAAAAGGCTCAAACAATATTGTTTGAGCCTTTTTAAAAGAACATTAAACTTAGAACTCTATTTGTTCTTCTTCATTTTGAGGTACTCTTATCACTTCTGGTAACTTAGAAATATCCGTAAAGTATTCTTTTTTGCCATTAATTATTGATGTTCTGACTTCTTCTGGTTTTATAAACTTTCTTGGAATCTCAGGATGTATTTTTAAATAGTTTTTGTAAAAGTAAGCAAACGCTGGACCTGCTGCTCTTCCTCCTGTTTCACGTCTTCCCATAGGTTTATTGTCATCATTTCCAAACCAAGTGATTGTTAGCATGCTTGGGGTATAACCAGCAAACCATGCATCTACATTGTTATTGGTTGTTCCCGTTTTTCCTGCAACATCTAAACCTTTTACTCTTGCCATTCTTCCCGTTCCACGGTTAACAGTATCGTATAATATACTTGTCATTAAATAGGTTTGAGCAGGTGAGGTAATATAGGTTTCTTCTTTTTCAAAGTTTATTTTTGTATTGTTTTTATTAATAATACTGCTTATAAGATAGGGTTTAACTTGTACACCATTATTTGAAAACATAGAATATGCTTGGGTGAGTTTATAAGGGGACATGGCAAAAGAACCCAGTGTTATAGATAAATCAAAAGGAATTTTTTTCATGCCATATTCTTTTAATCCATTGTATACAACATCTATTCCTAAATCAGTTACTAAATTAATCGTTGCTAGGTTTCTTGAATGAACCAATGCTTCTCTTAAAGGAACAAAACCTTTGTAATTACCTTCTACATAATTTCTAGGTTTCCATTGTTTTTCTTCATCTCCATCTTTATATGAATATGTTCTTGAAATATCAATTAAATTAGTAGCAGGCGAATATCCACTGTCTAAAGCTTTTTGATATAAAAATGGTTTTATAGAAGATCCGGGTTGTCTTTGGGACTGAATTACTCTGTTAAAGGAAGATTTTTTATAATCAATTCCACCCAACATCGTAATAATTTTACCACTAGAGCTCTCAATAGTTATTTGTGCTGCATTTAATGTATCTACACGGGTAGAAATAAGTTCTATGGTACTTATTCCTGTTTCTTCATTAATTACTTCTCTTTCTTTTATATAAGCAAGTTTTTTAGGAATGGATAAAGGATTGATCCAATCTTCTCTTTCTTTTCCTTCTTGGTCATATTTTGAAGGAACAGTAAAACTACCATTTTCTACTTTTATTTTTAATTTTCTTATTTTCTCTTTGGCTTTTACGTAGGCTATTTTATCTCTTTCAAAACTCTTGACATCTCTTTTTAAAATTAATGCATAAGCATGATTTAAACCTTCTCTTGCAATTTGCTGTGCTTTTAAATCTATAGTTAATTGTACTTTATAACCAGAGCTTCTTAGGTCTTTCACATTATTTTTTAACTGTTTTAATGCGTAATCAATAATATAAGGTGCTTTGTTTTGAGTAAGTGTTTGTTTATATACAATAGGAACAGCAGTAATAGAAGCATCATATTCGCTTTTATTAATCCAACCAATTTTATGCATTCTTCTTATAACTTGATTAGCCCTAGCAAGTGAGAATTTTAAATTTCTAGTTGGATCGTAAAAACTTGGAGCTCTTGGAAGTCCTACTAACATAGCTATTTCTTTTAAAGACAATTCATACAATTCTTTTTTAAAATAACCCAAAGCTGCTGTTTTAATACCATAATAACCATGTCCAAAATAAACCTGATTTAAATATCTTTCAAGAATTTCTTCTTTACTTAAAATGGTTTCAAGTCTTAGTGTTAATAAAATTTCTTTTATTTTTCGTAAAATCTTTTTTTCTCTGCTTAATACCAGTGTTTTTACTAACTGTTGGCTTAAAGTACTAGCGCCTTCTACAAGTTTTCTTGCTTTTATATCTTTAATTATAGCTCGTGATATTGCATCTAAGTTAATTCCATTATGTTCAAAAAACATAGTATCTTCAATAGCAATTAGCCCTTCTATAATACGAGGAGGGATATCATCGTATTTAACATATAAACGATGTTCTTTTTGAAAAATATTTGCAACCAACTCTCCATTTTTATCAAAAAATTGTGTGGTCAAAGGTGGATTGTAATTAACAACCTTATCTATATCAAATCGTATATTTGCATATAAATATATAATCCATGAAGCAATACTTAAAGAAAGAATTGCGAAAAAACCTAATACATATTTCATTTATTAATATCCTTTGTTACCTTACACTCTTTAATTTCTTAAAAATTTGTACATAATATTTTATATTATATCTTAGCTTAAAATAATGCTTCATCCATTTCTGTAGGAATTGGGAGATTCATTAATTTTAATACAGTAGGTGCAATATTATTTAAAGAACCATTGTTAATTTTATTAACACCTTCTGATATTACAAAACAAAAAACATCACCAACAGTATGATTGGTTAAGACTTTCCCATTTTCATCTTTCATTCGCTCACAATTACCATGATCTGAAGTTAAAACAAGATTGTAGTTTAACTCTTTTACTTTGTCTATTATTCGTTCCAATTGAGAATCTACTACTTCTACAGATTTAAGCGCTGCATCATAAGAACCGGTATGTCCAACCATATCTCCATTTGCAAAATTAACAACAATAAAATCATTGTTTTCTTCCATAGAAGATATAACCGCATCACAAACTTCAATCGCTGACATTTCAGGTTGTAAATCATAAGTAGCAACATTTGGGCTTGGAATTAAAATTCTTTTTTCATTTAACAAGGGCTCTTCAACTCCACCATTAAAGAAAAAAGTAACATGGGCATATTTTTCAGTTTCTGAGGTATGTACTTGACTTAAACCTGCATTTGAAATCACATCTCCTAAGGTATTAAGTGGTATTTCTTTTGGAAACATGATAGGTAAGGGAAGATTTTTATTATATTGTGTCATGGTTGCTATAAATAAATTCTCTTTAAAACGCTTAAATTCACTAAAAGAAGAATCTGAAATACATGCAGACATTTCTCTCATTCTATCGGACCTAAAGTTAGCAAAAATTATACCATCATTAGCGCTAAAGCCTTGATAATTATTAAAAGTACACGGTTCAATAAACTCATCATAAATGTCATTTTCATAAGAGTTAGAAACATAAGATAAAATATCTTCTGTGGAAGTGTTTTTTGCAAAAACAATTGAATCGTATGCTTTTTGTATTCTCTCCCATCTATTATCCCTATCCATTGCATAATAACGACCAGAAATACTTGCAATACTAATATTTTCATTACAAATATCTAAAATTTCTTTAATATAAATGGCACATGAATCAGGTGCTACATCTCTTCCATCTGTAATTAAATGAAGTTTGACTTTTTTGTTTGTTTTAGAAGCAATTAAAGCCAATGCAATAATATGTGAAATATGCGAATGCACACCTCCATCACTTAATAAAGCAAGTATATGAATATTATTTGCACGCTCTAAGGTGTTTTTTAATACTTCATTGTTTTTTAATTCATCTTCTTGTATTGCTTTATTAATTTTTACTAAATCTTGATATAAAACTCTTCCTGTACCAATAGTCATATGCCCCACTTCAGAATTTCCCATTTGTCCATTGGGTAGTCCTACATGTTCTCCGTAAGTATGAATTAGTGAATTTGGAACGCTTTTAAATAGTTTGTCATAAGTAGGTGTTTTGGCATTTGTAAATGCATTAAATGTATTTTCTTCATTATGTCCAATACCGTCTGTTATTACAAGTAATGTTTTATTTGTCATTATTTAAAGCCTTTTCAATATAATATGTAATATAATCTACGCGATTATATCAAAACTTACTCCTATCTTGGCTGAAAACATTGTCTTGGGCATAGCCACAGTTGGAGTTTGTGTAAACACAGGATTTATTTTCCTAAAAAAGAAGGTTTTAATTTGTTTTATTGGTTTTACAGACATATGGATGTTAACATTTTTCAATACATTACAGTACGCGCAGGTATTGCGTTTTTTATAGCATTTTTTCTTACACTTTTTTTAATGCCAAAATTTATTAAATGGGCAAAAGAAAGGTCAAGTGGTCAGCCCATTTATGAATTAGCACCCCAAAATCATCAAACAAAAGTAGGAACTCCAACCATGGGTGGAGTTGTATTTATTTTTTCTATGTTAGTTGCCACCTTATTAACTGCAAAACTAAATAATTTTTATGTGTTTGGGGGTTTACTTACTATTGTTTTGTTTTCTTTTATTGGAATTAAAGATGATTTAGCAAAATTAATGCATAAATCAAATAGCGCAGGATTAAGTTCAAGAAAAAAATTAATTTTACAATTTTTAGCTGCTCTTGTAGTGGTAGTTGTATTTTTATCTTACGATCACTCAACCCAATTGTATACACCTTTTTATAAATTACCAATGTTTGATATGGGCTATTTCTCAATTGCTTTTTGGATTTTTGTAATGATAGGAACGTCTAATGCAGTTAATTTAACCGATGGTTTAGATGGCCTTGCAACAGTACCTTCTGTTATGGCTTTTTTTACTTTATCCGCCATTGTATATATTACAGGTCATTCTATTATTTCTTCGTATTTATTATTGCCAAACATTCAAATTATTGGAGAACTTACTATTTTAGGCGCTGCTTTTATAGGCTCCTTAATCGCTTTTTTATGGTATAACTCCCATCCTGCTCAAGTATTTATGGGGGATTCGGGTTCTTTACCTATTGGTGCATTTATGGGCTATATGGCAATTGCTTGTAAGAGTGAAATTCTGTTAATACTTATTGGTTTTATATTTGTTATTGAAACGGTATCTGTGATTTTGCAGGTTGGTTCTTTTAAATTAAGACAAAAGCGTGTTTTTTTAATGGCACCCATTCATCATCATTTTGAAGAAAAAGGCTGGAAAGAAAATAAAATCATTGTACGTTTTTGGATAATCTCATTTATGGCTAATCTTTTTGCTTTGATGAGTTTGAAAATACGATAAATGGAAAATAAAACAATAAGAGTCTTGGGTAAAGGAATAACTGCCCAAGCTATCAAAAAGAAGTTTGACAATGTAATCTTATACGATGAAAGTGATTTTTCATCCTATGACAAAAAATCACAAGATATTACAGTGGTAAGTCCTGGAATCCCACCTTATAACAAAATGTTAAAAGACTGTAATAATATTCAAAGTGATTATGACTTATTCTCTTCTGTTATGCCTTATAGTATTTGGATATCTGGAACGAATGGTAAAACAACTACTACTCAAATGTTGCAGCATTTATTAGAAGATAAAGGTTCTGTATACGGAGGAAATATTGGTGTTCCTTTGTGTTCACTTGATGAGAAAAAAAATATATGGATTCTTGAAACCTCTTCTTTTACCTTGCATTATACCAATAAAGCCAAACCCAATTTATATATCCTCTTGCCTATTTCAGAAGATCATATTTCTTGGCATGGTTCTTATGATGAATATATTAAAGCCAAACTAAAACCTCTTGATTCTATGCTTGAAGGCGAAATAGCAATTATTCCTGAAGTTTATAAAGATTATCCAAGCAAAGCCTGTAAGATTACTTATCAAAATGCGCAAGATCTTTGTGATGAATTTGGAATCATTAAAAACGAGGTAGATTTTAAAGAGCCTTTTTTATTAGATGCACTTTTAGCCATGGCATGTAAAATAATTCTATTTGATGAAAAAGATTATAAAAAAATAAATACCTTTGTAATCGATGAACACAAATTAGAAGAGCTTAGAGATGAAAAAAACCGTTTATGGGTGAATGATACTAAGGGTACAAATATTGACGCTACAATGAGCGGTTTGGGCTCTTATAAGGGTAAAAAAATATATTTAATTTTAGGTGGAGATGATAAAGGTGCAAATTTAAGACCTTTATTTGATTTTTTACAAGACTTTAATATTGAAATATTTATCATAGGAAGTAATTTCAAGCGTTTGATTACTTTATGCAAAGAATATTCTTTTATGTATTTTTATGAAGGAAATTATATCAAAACATTGGAAAAAATTGATTCAAAACTGGATTTAGAATCGGTTGGAATCCTCTCTCCTGCTGCTTCATCGTTGGATCAATTTACATCTTATGCGCAAAGAGGAAATATATTTAAAGAATTTGTCCGAAATTTAAGGTTAAATTAATCAAAAATATATATAATTTCAATCCAATTTAAGATGGCTCGATAGCTCAGTCGGTAGAGCAAAGGACTGAAAATCCTTGTGTCGACAGTTCGATTCTGTCTCGCGCCACCATTAAATTGTTGGACGCTGATGTAGCTCAGTTGGCTAGAGCAGCTGATTTGTAATCAGCAGGTCGTAGGTTCAACTCCTATCATCAGCTCCATTTTTTACATCAAAACAAACTTTATAGTCTGCTTTGATTTTTTTTATTCAACCGGGGAGGTTGGAGAGTGGTCAAATCCAAGGGATTGTAAATCCCTCGCCTACGGCTTCGAAGGTTCGAGTCCTTCTCTCCCCACCATTATAAGTTAAGCGGGAGTAGCTCAGTTGGCTAGAGCCTCTGCCTTCCAAGCAGATTGTCGCGAGTTCGAGTCTCGTCTCCCGCTCCACTTAATTCATTGTAAGAAGTGAAATTTATCAAATATTTTTTTTGATTTTTCAAATAATACAAATTTTATGTTTATTTATGTATAATGTCACGACAAAAAACTTGTTGATATTTATGTCTAAATAAATATACAATAAAATCCCCTCTGAATAGAGAAGCTATTGGGCTTATCTACTCAGAGGGTTATAAAAACTTTAAAGGCAATTTTATGGCAAAAGAAAAATTCGAACGTAACAAACCACACGTTAACATTGGTACTATTGGTCATGTCGATCATGGTAAAACTACTTTAACAGCAGCTATCTCAGCAGTTTTAACTAACAAACTGGGTGGAGAAATGATGGATTACGATCAAATCGATAATGCACCAGAAGAAAGAGAAAGAGGAATTACTATTGCTACTTCTCATATTGAATATGAAACAGAAGCTAGACACTACGCTCACGTAGATTGTCCAGGCCATGCGGATTATGTTAAGAATATGATTACTGGTGCTGCTCAAATGGATGGTGCTATTTTAGTTATTGCTGCGACTGATGGTCCTATGGCACAAACTAGAGAACATATCTTATTATCTAAACAAGTTGGTGTTCCTTACATCATTGTTTTCATGAACAAAGAAGATCAATTAGACGACGAAGATAAAGAAGAAATGTTAGAATTAGTTGAAATGGAAATCAGAGAGTTATTATCTATGTATGACTTCCCAGGTGACGATACTCCAATTATTGCTGGTTCTGCTTTTCAAGCATTAGAAACTGCAAAAAAAGGTGAAGAAGATACTTGGACTGCTAAAATTATGGAATTAATGGATGCTGTTGATACTTACATCCCAACTCCAAAAAGAGAAACTGAAAAAGATTTCTTAATGCCTGTAGAAGATGTTTTCTCTATCTCAGGAAGAGGAACAGTTGTAACTGGTAGAATTGAAACTGGTATCGTTAAAATTGGTGAAACAATTGAAATCGTAGGTATCGTTGATACTCAAACTACTACTGTAACTGGTGTTGAAATGTTCCGTAAAGAAATGGATCAGGGAGAAGCTGGAGACAATTGTGGTATTCTTTTAAGAGGTGTTAAAAAAGAAGACGTACAAAGAGGTCAAGTTTTAATTAAGCCAGGTTCAATTACGCCTCATACTGAATTCAGATGTGAAGCCTATATTCTTTCTAAAGAAGAGGGTGGACGACATACTCCTTTCTTTTCTGGTTATAGACCACAATTCTACATCAGAACTACTGATGTAACTGGTTCTGTTACTTTAGCAGAAGGTGTTGAAATGGTTATGCCTGGAGATAACATTGAAATGAATGTTGTTTTAGTTTCTCCTGTTGCTTTAGAAAAAGGTACTAAGTTTGCTATCCGTGAGGGTGGACGTACTGTTGGTGCTGGTGTTGTTGCCGAAATAACTAAGTAGGTATTAGCATGGGAAATGGATCAGCAATTAAAATCGGACTAAAATGTGAAGAGAGTGGAGATATTAACTACACTACTTTTAAGAACCCAAAAACTCACACTGAGAAGATGACTCTTAAAAAATACAGTCCTAGATTGAAAAAACATACACTTCATAAAGAAATCAAATTAAAGTCGTAAGACTTTACTTTGACTCTTTTTGAGTTTCTTAAAATATACACAATAGGTTAGTAGCTCCAATGGTAGAGCGCCGGATTCCAAATCCGATGGCTGTGGGTTCGAGTCCCTCCTGACCTGCCACTTAATACAAAATATCAATTCTCTTTTAATTTTAAAAACTATTTTATATAAGCTTTCTATAAGCTAAATTTCAGTAAAATCTCTTTCCAAAACAGATATGTAGAATTCTCTTTTGATGATATAAGTTTTTTAAAAGTAGTTAATAACTTCTTTTCAAAGAATTATAAAAGCTAAAAATTATTGGAGTTGATTGTGAGTAAACTTAAAAATTATTATAAAAATGCAAAAGATGAAATACAAAAAGTAATATTTCCTATTAAAGAACAAGTAAGAACGGCATTTATTTCTGTTTTTGTTGTTGTAACTGTTATTTCATTGTATTTAGCATTGATTGATGCAATCATGTCAGTAAGCTTATCAGCTATAATAAACTAAGGATTAATAAATGGCACACCAATGGTACGCAATACAAACTCACTCTGGAAGTGAACTTACTGTTAAAAGAGCACTTGAAACACTTGCTAAAGAAATGGGAGATGATCAAATACTAAAAGTATTGGTTCCCACTGAAGATTTAATTGAAGTAAGACGTGGAGTTAAATCAATAGTTGAAAAACCTTTATATCCAGCATATGCTTTTGCACAAATTGATCTTGATACTGCTTTATGGCATAAAATTCAATCAATGTCTAAAGTTGGACGATTTATTGGTGAGTCTAAACGACCTACACCTTTAACAGATAAAGATGTTGCAGCTATCTTAGACAAGGTAGAAAACAGAGCAGCAGCCAGACCAAAAGTATCTTTTGAAGAGGGTGAAATGTTACGAATTAAAGAAGGACCATTTGCTAACTTTAATGGAGTAGTAGAAGACTTTGATTTAGGTTCAGGAATCATTAAATTAAATGTTTCTATTTTTGGAAGAAATACACCAGTAGAAATCTCTTATACTCAAGTTGAACGAGTAGTATAAGAGAATACTTAGTCATTAGGCAAAAAAACTTAGCTTCTTCTATAGTTTTCTTGCCTAATGACTAATCATTAATATATTTAAATACATTTAAAATTAAAAGGAAACACAATGGCAAAAAAAATAGCGGGAATTTTAAAACTTCAAATACCAGCTGGAGCTGCTAACCCATCACCACCAGTAGGACCTGCATTAGGTCAAAGAGGCGTAAATATCATGGAATTCTGTAAAGCATTCAATGAAAAAACAAAATCACAAGCAGGTTTTAAAATCCCAGTTGTAATTACTATTTATGCTGATAAAAGTTTTACATTTGAGTTAAAACAACCACCTATGACTGATTTAATTAAAAAAGTTGCAGGAATCAAAAAAGGTTCTGAAAATCCAGCAAAAAATAAAATTGCTAAATTAACAAAAGAACAAGTATTAGAAATCGTTAAAATGAAAATTTCGGATTTAAATACAAATGATGTAGAACAAGCTGCTAAAATTGTAGCTGGTTCTGCTAAATCTATGGGAGTTGAAGTAGAATAATTCTACTTTAACAATAGTCTTACCAGCTGACTTAAAGCGCTGGTAGCAAAATGAATTTTACATTCATAACAAATAAAATATTGCGGAGATAAAAATGGCAAAAGTTTCAAAAAGATTTAAAGCACTAGTAGAAAAAGTAGAAAGTAAACAATACGAATTAACAGAAGCAGTAGCTATGTTAAAAGAATTGAAATCTGCTAAGTTTGACGAAAGTGTTGAAGTTTCACTTAATTTAAATGTAGATCCAAGACATGCTGATCAAATGATCAGAGGTGCAGTTGTTCTTCCAAATGGTACTGGTAAAACTGTTAGAGTTGCAGTTTTTGCTAAAGGTGCTAAAATGGACGAAGCAAAAGCAGCAGGTGCTGATATTGTTGGTAATGATGAATTAGCAGCTGATATTCAAGCGGGTAAAATTGATTTTGATGTATTAATTGCAACTCCTGATTGTATGGGTATTGTTGGAAAAGTAGGAAGAATCTTAGGACCAAAAGGTTTAATGCCTAATCCTAAAGTTGGTACTGTAACTATGGACGTAACTAAAGCTGTTTCTGACGCTAAAGGTGGTCAAGTTACATATAGAGTTGATAAAAAAGGGAATATGCAAGCAGCTGTAGGAAAAGCATCTTTTTCTGCTGAAGCAATCAAAGAAAATATTGAAGCATTTTTAATTGCAATCAATAAAGCTAAACCTTCAACTGCAAAAGGTAGATTTTATACTAGAGCAGTTGTATCTTTAACTATGAGTCCATCGATTCAATTAGAGCCATTAGCATTAATGGACCTTAAATAAGAGTTTTACTCTTATTTAAGTTTTCTTTTTAAGATTCAATAGTAAAGATAAGGTCTTTATTTTTGAGTGTTACAAAGCACTGATATAAAACTGGAGAAAAAAGGTTAAGAATGCTTCCCATTCTTTGTAAAACCTTTTGAAGTTTCATGTTTTGAAGGGAGGAATTATTAATGAACAAACAACGAAAATCCGAAATAATTGATTTTTTAACTGGTGAATTCAAAGGATCTCAAGCTGTAGTAGTTTGTGGGTACAATGGTGTTTCACATAAAGAGTTAGAAACATTAAGAGCAGCAGCTAAAGAAGCTGGTGCTACTGTTCAAGTTGCTAAAAACTCATTGGTTACAGTTGCTGTAAAAAATGCTGATTATGGTGATATTGAATTAAATGGAAATAACATTTTTGTATGGTCAGAAGATCAAGTTACTGCTTGTAAAGTAGCTGATACTTTTGCAGCAACAATGAAAGATAAGTTTGAAATTAAATCAGGTATCATCGAAGGTAAAATTGCATCTCTTGCAACTGTTAACCAATTCGCTAAACTTGCAACTAAAGATGAACTTCTTGGTATGTTATTATCTGTTTGGACTGCACCTGCTAGATGTTTAGTAACTGGTTTAGACAACTTAATGAAGAAAAAAGAAGAAGAAGCAGCATAGTTTACTAGCTGTTAAAAAAATAAAAAAAATAAAAGGACCTTAAATGGCAATTTCTAGAGAAGACGTATTAGAATATATCTCTAACTTATCAGTATTAGAATTATCTGAATTAGTTAAAGAATTTGAAGAAAAATTTGGAGTATCTGCACAACCTACTGTTGTAGCTGGTGGAGCTGCTGCTGGTGGCGAAGCTGCTGAAGAACAAACTGAATTTGACGTAGTTATCGTTGAAACTGGTGCTAAAAAAATTAATGTTATTAAAGCAATTAGAGCATTAACTGGTTTAGGATTAAAAGAAGCGAAAGCTGCTGCTGAAAACATTCCTTCAACAATTAAAGAAGGAATCTCTAAAGAAGATGCAGAAGCTGCAAAAACTTCTTTAGAAGAAGCTGGAGCTAAAGTAGAAGTTAAATAATTATTTTAACATTTACTATTATACGAGGCATTAGCCTCGTGTAAATCGAGCATCTCTTGAGGGCTAAGCTTAGAATTTAAATGAATTTTAAGCTTATCCTTTTGGGATGCTTTTGTGCTTTATACTATAAAGCAAAAAAATCAAATTTTAATAAGGCCAACAATGCTAAACTCTTTAAAATCTGGTAATAGACTTCGAGTTGATTTTGCTAAAAATCCGCAACAAATTGAGATACCTAACTTATTACAACTACAACAAAATTCTTACGACAATTTTCTTATGGTTGGTTATGAAGACAGAACCCTAGCAGGAATTGAAAAAGTATTTAAATCTATTTTTCCTATTCATGATGCACAAAGTAGACTTACTTTAGATTATTTAGGATCTGAAGTTGGAAAACCTAAGTACAATGTTAGAGAATCTATGGTTAGAGGTTTAACATATTCAATTCCTTTAAAAATCATTATCCGATTAACCCTATGGGAAATCGATGAAAATACTGGTGAAAAAATCGGTGTTAAAGAAATTAAAGAACAAAAATTATTTGTTCGTGAAATTCCTTTAATGACAGACAGAACTTCATTTATTGTAAATGGTGTTGAAAGAGTTGTTGTAAATCAACTTCACAGATCTCCAGGTGTTATTTTTAAAGAAGAAGAATCTAATACTGCTGGTAATAAATTAATCTATACGGGTCAAATTATTCCAGATCGTGGTTCATGGTTATACTTTGAATACGATTCAAAAGATATTTTGTATGTAAGAATTAATAAAAGAAGAAAAGTACCTGTTACTATTCTTTTTAGAGCGTTAGGATATTCAAAAGAAGATATTATCAAATTATTCTATCCAATTGTTAATATTAAAATCCAAGATAATAAATTTTTAACTAAATTTAATCCAGAAGATTTTACAGGTAGAATTGAATACGATATTAAAGATGAAAAAGGTAATGTTGTTATTGCTGCTGGTAAAAGATTAACTGCTAGAAAATCAAAAGCATTAGTTGAGGGTGGTTTAGACCTAGTTGAGTACCCATTAGAATTATTAATGGAAAGACATAATGCTTCTACTATTTTTGATCCTGAATCTGGAGAAGTATTATACGATGCTTTATCTCCTTTAGATGAATTAAAATTAAAAAAATTATTAGACTTAGGTTTTACTAATTTTGATATTGCAAATGATTTAGCTGCTGGTGTTGATAATTCTATTATTAATGCATTCAAAGCAGATTCTGAGAGTTTAAAATTACTTAAAATTACTGAAGGTATAGAAGATGAGAATGACTTATCTGCTATTCGAATTTATAAAGTAATGAGACCAGGTGAGCCTGTTACTAAAGAAGCTGCAAAAGACTTCTTGAAAAAATTATTCTTTGATCCAGAAAGATATGATTTAACACGAGTTGGTAGAATGAAAATGAACCATAAACTGGGTGTTAATGTTCCTGAATACGTTACTGTATTAACATACGAAGATGTTATTAAAACAGTTCAATATTTAATTAAAGTAAAAGCAGGTCATGGTCATATTGATGATAGAGATCACTTAGGAAACAGAAGAATTAGAGCTATTGGTGAATTACTTGCTAATGAATTGCATTCAGGTCTTATTAAAATGCAAAAAGCTATTAGAGACAAAATGACTACTTTATCAGGTACTCTAGAAGATATTATGCCTCATGATTTAGTTAACTCTAAAATGATTACTTCTACTATTACTGAGTTTTTTACATCTGGACAATTGTCACAATTTATGGATCAAACAAACCCATTATCAGAAGTTACTCATAAAAGAAGATTATCTGCACTTGGTGAAGGTGGACTTGTTAAAGAGAGAGCTGGATTTGAAGTAAGAGATGTTCATCCTACTCACTACGGTAGAATCTGTCCTGTTGAGACTCCTGAGGGTCAAAATATTGGTTTAATTAATACTCTGGCTACTTTTGCAAAAGTAAATCCTTTAGGTTTTATTGAAGCACCTTATAAAAAAGTAATTGATGGAATGGTAACGAATGAGATTACTTATTTTACAGCATCACAAGAAGAGGGATTATTTATTGCACCTGGTTCTACTAAAGTGGATGATAAAGGTAAAATTTTAGAAAATCTTGTAGAAATTAGACAAGATGGTGAGATTTTATTGGTTGAAAAATCAAAAGTAGATTTAATTGATATTTCTTCTCAAATGGTTATGGGTGTTGCTGCTTCATTAATTCCATTCTTAGAACATGATGATGCCAATAGAGCACTTATGGGATCAAATATGATGAGACAAGCTGTTCCATTATTAAGACCTAATGCTCCTGTAGTTGGAACGGGTTTAGAAAAAACTGTTTGTAGAGATGCTTGGGAAGCTATTAAAGCTGATCGTCCTGGTATTGTAGAAAAAGCAGATTCTAAAAATATTTATGTTCTTGGTCAAGATGAAGATGGTGCTTTTATTGATAGATATGAAGTACATAAAAATGTAAGAACAAATAATAATACTTCTTTTGGTCAACGAACATCTGTTAAAGCTGGAGATAAAGTAGAAGCTGGACAAGTTATTGCTGATGGTCCTGCAATGGACAGAGGTGAATTAGCTGTTGGTGTTAATGCTATGGTTGCATTTATGCCTTGGAATGGTTATAACTATGAAGATGCTATTGTTTTATCTCAAAAACTTATTAAAGAAGATTCATTTACTTCTATTCATATTTATGAAAAAGAATTAGAATGTAGAGAGTTAAAACATGGAAATGAAGAAATCACTAGAGATTTACCTGGTGTTAAAGAAGAAAGTATTACTCACTTAGATGGTTCTGGAATCATTAAAGTAGGTACATATATTAGACCTGGAATGATTATGGTTGGAAAAGTTTCTCCTAAAGGTGAAATCAAACCAACTCCTGAAGAAAGACTATTAAGAGCAATCTTTGGTGAAAAAGCAGGACATGTAATTAATAAATCTTTATATGCTTCTACTTCTATGGAAGGAACTGTTGTTGATGTTAAAGTATTCACTAAAAAAGGATACGAAAAAGATGAAAGAGCCGTTGCTGAAATTGAAGCTGAAAAAGCGGAACTTGATTTAAGACATCATGATAAACTTCTTATGTTAGATAGAGAAGAAATTCTTAAAATCAATGGTTTATTAGCAGAAAGCTTATTATCTAAAGATTTAGAATTAGATGAAAAAGAATATAAAAAAGGTTCAAAAATTTCTCTTGAAGCTTTAGGTAATGTAAACCGTTTTGCTATGAAAAAAGTAGTAGCATCATTTGATGGCGCTGTTGAAAAACGTTACAATACAATTAAAGAACATTTTATTAAACAAAAAACTGAACTAAGAGAAGAACATGAAGAAAAATTAATTGTTATCGAACACGATGATATTTTAGCTTCTGGTGTTATTAAATTAGTAAAAGTTTATGTTGCAACTAAAAGAAAAATTAAAGTAGGGGATAAAATGGCAGGACGACATGGAAACAAAGGTATTGTTTCTAATATTGTTCCTGAAGTTGATATGCCTTACTTAAAAGATGGTACTGGTGTTGATATTATTCTTAACCCATTAGGTGTTCCGTCTCGTATGAATATCGGACAAATTCTAGAAGTTCACTTAGGTTTAGTTGGTAAAAGACTTGGAGCTCAAATTCAAGAAATATTTGATGCTAAAAAAGAAGAATTTATAGTTGATTTAAGAGCTAAAATGACTTCAATTGCTTCTATCGCTAAACTTATGAATGGTAAAAAATTCATGGATGCTTTAAGCGATGATGAATTAATCGATTATGGTAGAGATTGGTGTAAAGGTGTTCGTTTTGCATCTCAAGTATTTGATGGAGTTCAACAAGCAGAATTTGATAAATTATTTGAATTAGCTAAAATTGATGCGGATGGTAAAACAGAATTATTTGATGGTAAAACGGGTGATCAAATGAAAGAGCGAGTTAATGTGGGTTATATGTATATGCTTAAACTGCATCACTTGGTGGATGAAAAAGTACATGCACGATCAACTGGACCTTACTCTCTAGTAACACAACAACCAGTAGGTGGAAAAGCCTTATTTGGTGGTCAGAGATTTGGAGAGATGGAAGTTTGGGCTCTTGAAGCATATGGAGCAACAGCTGTTCTTAAAGAAATGTTAACGACTAAATCAGATGATGTTGAAGGTCGTACACGAGCATATAGAGCTATTGCAAATGGTGAAAATGTTCCACCTTCAGGTGTTCCTGAAACATTCTTCGTATTGACTAAAGAGCTTAAAGCTCTTGGATTAGATGTTGAAATATTTAAAGAGGTAGAAAACAATGAGTAAAAAAGATATTATTTTAGAACCTATTGAAATCAAAGAGTTAGATAGACCAACTGATTTCTCTGCTTTTCAACTTAAACTAGCAAGTCCAGAGAAAATTCTTTCTTGGTCTTCTGGAGAAGTTAAAAAACCCGAAACAATTAACTACAGAACATTAAAACCAGAACGTGATGGTTTATTCTGTGCTAAAATTTTTGGACCTGTTAAAGATTATGAATGTCTTTGTGGTAAATACAAAAAGATGCGATACAAGGGTGTTGTATGTGAAAAATGTGGGGTTGAAGTAACTTCTTCTAAAGTAAGACGTCACCGAATGGGTCATATTGATTTAGCAGCTCCTGTTGCACATATCTGGATGGTAAGTTCTTTACCAACTAGAATTGGTACACTATTAGGTGTTAAATTAAAAGATTTAGAGAGAGTATTATACTACGAAGCTTATATTGTAAGTTCTGCTGGTGAATCTTTTTACGATAATAATGCTACTAAAAAAATAGCTAAATACGATATTTTAAATGAAGAACAATACCGAACGGTATATGATTTATTTGAACATACTGGTTTTGAAGCTAAAATGGGTGGAGAAATTATTCGTGATTTACTTGCTAACCTTGATTTATCTGAACTTTTAATTACATTAAAAGAAGAAATGAAAGCTACTAAATCAGAAGCTAAAAGAAAAACAATCATTAAACGATTAAAAGTGGTTGAGAACTTCCTTAAATCTGGAAACAGACCTGAATGGATGGTATTTACTCAACTGCCAGTTCTTCCGCCTGATTTAAGACCTTTAGTTGCACTTGATGGTGGTAAATTTGCTGTTTCTGATGTAAATGATTTATACAGAAGAGTAATAAACAGAAATAACAGACTTAAACGATTAACAGAACTTGATGCACCTGAAATCATTATTAGAAATGAAAGAAGAATGTTACAAGAAGCTGTTGATGCATTATTTGATAATGGTAAAACGGCTAATGCTGTTAAGGGTGCTAATAAAAGACCTTTAAAATCTTTATCTGAAATTATTAAAGGTAAACAAGGGCGATTTAGACAGAATTTACTTGGTAAACGAGTGGATTTCTCTGGACGTTCTGTAATTGTTGTTGGTCCTTCTTTAAACATGGATCAATGTGGATTACCAAAAGTTATGGCAATTGAACTTTTCAAACCGCATTTAATGGCAAAACTTGAAGAAAAAGGCTATGCAACTACATTAAAAGCTGCGAAAAGATTAATAGAAGCAGAAACGAATGAAGTTTGGGAATGTTTAGCAGAAATCGTACATGAGTATCCTGTATTATTAAACAGAGCTCCAACGCTTCACAAACTTTCAATTCAAGCCTTTCATCCTGTATTAATTGATGGAAAAGCTATTCAGTTACACCCTTTAGTGTGTGCTGCATTTAATGCCGATTTTGATGGAGATCAAATGGCAGTTCATATTCCTTTATCACAAGAAGCAATAGCAGAAGCTAAAATTCTTATGATGAGTTCTATGAATATATTATTACCAGCATCTGGTCGTGCTATTGCCGTACCATCACAAGATATGATTTTAGGTATTTATTACCTAAGTTTAGAAAAAGATGGTGTTAAAGGTGAACATAAATTATTTACTGGTGTAAATGAAGTTATTATTGCTATTGAAGCAGAACAATTAGACTTACACGCAAAAATTAGAACACAAATTAATGGAAGACTGGTTCATACTACAGCTGGTAGATTAATTGTTCATGAAATCTTGCCTGATTTTGTTCCTCTTGAATTGTGGAATAAAATTTTAAAGAAAAAAGATATTGGCGCTTTAGTTGATTATATTTATAAACATGGTGGTTACAGAGTAACTCCTAGATTCCTTGATAATTTAAAAAATCTTGGTTTTAAATATGCTACTTCTGCTGGTGTTTCTGTATCAATTGATGATATTAGAGTTCCTTCAACAAAACCTGCACGTATTGCTAAGTCTAAAAAAGATGTTATTGAAGTTCAAAAACAATTTGAACAAGGTTTATTAACAGAACAAGAACGATACAATAAAATTATTGATGTTTGGACTGAAGTTAATAATACTTTGGGAACTGAAATGATGGCTTTAGTTGAAAATGATAAGGGTGGTTTTAACTCTATTTATATGATGGCTGATTCAGGGGCTAGAGGGTCTGCGGCTCAAATTAGACAACTTGCTGGTATGAGGGGTCTTATGGCTAAACCAGATGGTACTATTATTGAAACGCCAATTATTTCTAACTTTAGAGAAGGATTAAATGTACTTGAGTACTTTATTTCTACGCATGGGGCTAGAAAAGGACTTGCGGATACTGCTTTAAAAACAGCAAATGCAGGATATTTAACAAGAAAACTAATTGATGTATCTCAAAATGTAAGAATTACAGTTGAAGATTGTGGAACTCACGAAGGTATCTCTATTACTGATATTACATCTGGAAATGATTTAATTGAAGCTTTAGAAGAGCGAATCACGGGACGAGTTATTGCAGAAGATATTATGGATCCAATTTCAAATGAAATTTTATTCACAGAAGGTACATTAATTACTGAAGAAGATGCTGCTGTTGTTGCTGCTGCTGAAGTTAAGTCTGTTGTTATTAGAACAGCACTTACGTGTAAAGTACCTCATGGTTTATGTTCTAAATGTTATGGTCTTAATCTTGGTGAGCAAAGAAAAGCAACTCCAGGTGAAGCTGTTGGTGTTGTTGCCGCTCAATCAATTGGTGAGCCAGGAACACAACTTACTTTAAGAACATTCCACGTTGGTGGGACAGCATCTGCTACTCAAACTGAAAAAGAATTACGAGCTACTAAAGAAGGGTTTATTAGATATTACAATATCAAAACTCTTAAAAACAAAGAGGGTAAAAACCTTGTTGCGAATAGAAGAAATGCAGGTATTTTACTTGTTGAACCTAAAGTTGTAGCACCTTTTTCTGGAGAATTAACAGTTGAAATTATTCATGAAGAAATTGTATTAACAGTTACTTCTAAAAAAGAAACTAAAAAATTCTACTTAAGAAAAAAAGATGTTGCAAAAGCAAATGAACTTGCTGGTGTTGCTGGTAAAATTGAAGGTAAATTATACTTACCTTATAAAACAGGTGATAAAGTTGAAGCACATGAATCTTTAGTTGAAATGATTAAAGATGGTTGGAATGTACCTAATCGTATTCCTTATGCATCTGAATTACGTGTTGAAGATGGGGCTCCTATTACTTCTACTATTATTTCAGGAGCTGCTGGTGTTGTTAAATACTATAAATTATCTGGAGATAATTTAGAGCGAAACGAAAGCATTAAAGCAGGAGATGTAGTTGAAGTTAAAGGACTATTTGCTGTTGTTGTTGATACTGAAGGTAGAGAAGCTTTAAGACATTATATTGCTAGAAATTCAATTATTGAATTTTCTGATGATGAAGAAGTTAAAAAAGATTCTGTTATTTCTAAACCTAAAAGCGAAGAACAAGTAGTAATTGCTGAATGGGATCCATATGCAAATCCTAGTATTTCTGAGTTTGCTGGAACGGTAACTTTTGAAGATATTATTCCTGGTGTTACTGCATCTGAACAATTTGATGAATTAACGGGTACTTCTAAACTTGTAATTAATGAGTATTTACCTACAGGGTATAAACCTACTATTGTTGTAGCATTAGAAAATGATGAGTTAATCAGATATAACCTTGATCCTAAGTCATCATTATTTGTGGCAGAAGGTCAAAAAATTGAAGTTGCAGAAGTTCTTGCAAGAACTCCTAAAGCTACTCAAAAATCAAAAGATATTACTGGGGGACTTCCAAGAGTATCTGAATTATTTGAAGCTAGAAGGCCTAAAAATATTGCAGTTCTTGCATCATTTGATGGGATTGTTTCTTTTGGTAAATCTTTACGAAATAAAACAAGAATTATTGTAACTGGTGACAGTGGAGATAAGTCTGAATATTTAGTAGAAAAAGCAAAACAAATTCTTGTTCATGACGGTGAGTTTGTACATGCTGGTGAGCCATTAACTGATGGTCAAATTGGTTCTCACGATATTCTTAGAATCTTGGGTGATAAAGCTTTACATTATTTCATTGTTTCTGAAGTTCAACAAGTATATAGATCACAAGGGGTAAGTATTGCTGATAAACATATTGAGGTTATTTTATCTCAAATGTTAAGACAGGTTACTATTCTTGATGGTGGAGATACTAACTTTATTGTTGGAGACATGATTTCTAAGAAAAGATTTAGAAAAGAAAATGCTAGAATTATTAGATTAGGCGGAGAGCCTGCTATTGCTGATCCATTATTATTAGGGATTACAAGAGCAGCTGTTACTTCTGATTCAATTATTTCATCTGCATCTTTCCAAGAAACAACTAAGGTTCTTACAGAAGCTGCAATATCTGCTAAAATGGATATGTTAGAAGATCTTAAAGAAAATGTTGTTATTGGTAGAACTATTCCTGTTGGAACTGGTTTATACAAAGATCAAAAAATTAAATTTAGAGATTTAGAAGAAGAACAAGAATAAAGCTCAGGCTTTATTCTTCCAAGTATTATAATGGATTATTATTTGTTATTAATCTTTTTTATAATACTTGAACTTTTTGAATCCACTTGGCAAAAATCGCCTGACTTATATTCTTATTTAAATAAAAACTACTTCCTTTTTTCACAAAATTTACCTTTATACTTATTTTCACATACAAGCTTTTTTTATTCTATCTTTTTAAGTATTTATCTGCACAACTTTACTTTTTTAATGAGCTCCATTATAATTATAAAATTTTTTGATATTGTATTTAAACTAAGTATTATGAAAAAAATATCTCAAGGTAATGAACTCTGTGATATTATTCCAATGAATATAAATATGGGACTTCTCTTTAGATATATGAATGTTATAATTTATCCTTTTCTTTTTATTATTACTACTATTTTACAATAATTAAAATATATCAATAGTTATTATCAATACTAATTAAGTTTATTCCGCTATTATTCGAACATGAATAAACAAGAATTTAAAGATATTATCTCCCAAGCAAAGTATTTTACAAAATATGAGCCTATATTTAAAAAAGACAATTTAGATATTTTTGCTTATGAAGCTTTGAGTAAATTTGACATTTGTGATAGTATTATATCAACAGAAGAAATATTTAGAGAATTACATCATTTTAATGATTTATTTTTCGAACTTGAAAAAAGAAATAAAGAAAAACAAATTAAAGATTTTAATATTGATAAAAAACTTTTTGTTAATTTTGATGCAGATATTGTAGTTACTAAAGAACAACAAAAATATTGGAGTGGTTTTTTACAAAAAAACAGCAAAAATTTAGTTGTAGAAATAACAGAAAATGGTAGTGATGATGAAACAAGTGCCAGTGTGATGCGTGATTTTGCGCTTTGGCTTAATGAACTTAATATTGAAGTTGCTTTAGATGATTTTGCACAAGAAGGGTCAATGTTTTCTTTTTATATTATGAACCAAAGTAAATATATAAAAATTGATAAATCTTTTTTACGAATGATTGAAAAAAACAAAAATTTTATTCCTTATTTAGAAGGCTTATTAACTACAATTCGATTAAACAAACAATACTCTATTATTGAAGGTGTGGAAACACAAGAAGACTTTGATTTGGTGCAAAAACTTCCTTGCGATTATATTCAAGGTTATTATTTTAAAAATCAAGTGATAATTAAATAGCTTAGTGTATAATACAAAAAACTACAAGGATATAAATGCAATATTTAATTATAGCTTATGATAATGAGAATGCGCTTGAGAAAAGATTAGCAGTAAGAGATGAACATGTTAAAGGTGCAAGAGCATTAATGGCAGAAGGTAAGATTCTTAATGCTGGAGCTTTAATTGAAGAAGATCAAATGGTGGGTTCTACACTTTTTGTTAATTTTGACGATGAAGATGAATTAAATGCATGGTTAGAAACAGAACCTTATGTTACAAATGATGTTTGGAATATGGATGAATTCCAAATAGTTCCTATGAAAGTACTTCCTAAAGAATAATTTTGCCTTGAGGCAAAATTGTTTGATATACTTATTTATTTATTTTAATATTTAAATTAATATCTTATTTATCTCTAAAGAACTATCATTAGTAAAGGATTTATTTTGAGTATAAATGAAATTTTAGAAAGGGTCAATCTTTCTGATAGTATACTAGAAGAAGAGAAAAACCTGAAAACACTTAATCTTCTTATTTCTGCTTTTTTACAAGAAATCCCTTATGAAAACTTAGACTTTTTTCACAAAAAAATTCCCTCTTTTCACCTTTATAATGTTTATGAAAAAATAGTTGAAAACAATAGAGGTGGTATTTGTTATGAAAATAATACACTTTTTGCTTATCTTTTAAATGAGCTTGGTTTTGATGTGTATATGATTTTTTGTAAAATAAAAGATACAACTTATATTTCTTCTGATTTCCCCCATTTAGCATTAATAGTGAAACTTAATAATAAAAGTTATTTAGTAGATGTTGGTTTTGGACAAAATGTTAGAGAAGCTCTAGATACGAACAATGATAAGTATATATCCGTGTATGAGGATATTGAGTATTATATTAAAGAAAATAAAAATACTTTTTCTTTGTTTTCACGCTATAAAAATGATAAAGAAAATGAATCTTATTCTTTTGATTTAACAAAAGTTTCTTTACATGATTATGAAAATATTTTTGATAATGTAAGAAAAGATGTTACGGTACCCTTGTTAGTAAGTAAAGCTTCAAAAGAGGGCAGAGTCACTTTAACCGACAGTTTCCTAAGCATAAAAACAAAAGACTTAAAACGAAAATGGGAAATTTCTTCTGAAAATAAATATGAAGTGTTAAGAGATTATTTTAATATACATGTCTAAATAGATTTTTTGTATAGTATGCCATATAAATTAAATGTTAAACATGAGTGCTATTACTGATATCTATTTATTTATTCTTGCAGGTTTATTATTGAATATTACACCTGGCGTTGATTTATTGTATGTTTTAAATAAAAGCATAGCTAAAGGATTTAAAGTTGGTATTGTGGCATCTTTAGGCATTAGTGCGGGTTGTTTGTTTCATTTTGTATTAGTTGTTCTTGGATTATCTGCTTTACTTGAAGCTTCTCCTACTGCATTTTTACTTGTTAAATATATTGGCGCTTTATACTTATTGTATCTTGGTATTGCTATGTTCTTAAGTTCTAAGAAAAATACGAATAAAAAAGAAGATAACTCAAAAGCACAGTACAAAAAAATATACTATTCTGGTATTTTAATTAATATTTTAAATCCAAAAGTGGCATTGTTTTTTATTACTTTTTTACCACAATTTATTAATGTAGATTCGAGTGAAAAAAGTATGGGTTTATTGATATTGGGATTGATTTTTATAGCTCTTGCAAGCATTGTTAATAGTATAATTGCTTATGTATCTTGTAATATAAGTAATAAATTTACCTATAAAGATTCTTTTACTAAATATATTAAAAAAATTGTAGGCACATTATTCATAGGATTGGCTATTAAATTATCATTGGATGTGTGATAAGCTTAAATTTTGGCTATAATTGCAAAAAAACCAAGGGTAAACTATGAATTATGAACTTTTAGATGAAGCTCAAAAAATTACAATCAAAAAAGAATTAGAAGAGGCTGCATCAAAGCTTGGTGGTGTTAACTTCTTTTTACAAATGATTGAAGACGTACGTGAAGAAAAACCAAAAGCATTATTGAATAAATCGGCAACGTTTCATTATTCAAAAGGAAAAATCACATGGACGAAGAGTATTTTTAAAGATACACTTGCTGTTTTATTTGATGCAATTAGAAATGAAGAAAGAAACGGAGATATTCTTAAAGGTATTGAAACAAAATTATACAAAGCTACAATGAATATGATGAGAACATTAAAACCAGTAAGCATAACTATTGTTCCAAAAGATGGTACTGAGTTTTACTTAGACATTCTTGATACATCTGAGCCTAAAAAAACTAAAGTATCTTTAATGTTTAAAACAATCTTTTTTTATAATGTTGATTTTGCAAAAACGGTATTATTAGGAAAATAAAATGATTAGAGATCACAGAGAAAGAGAAGATATTACTATTGGTTTAAAAGTTAAAGTAGTATTAAAAAAAGATCAACGATCTGGCATTTTAACAGCTGGAAAAGTTAAAAAACATTTAACTTCTTCTGCTTATCATCCAAGAGGTATAAAAGTTATGCTTGAAGATGGTCAAGTTGGACGTGTACAAGAATTTATACTATAAAAGATTTTTTTCTTTTTTTAAGATAAATTAAATTCATCATTTTCTTTCAAATACTTATATTTTAATTGAATATTATTTTTTAAAATATAGTTTTGTGTTGTATGTGAAATGTGCATTAAATATGAATTTTTAGCGTTTAATATATCTAATACTTTACTTGCTTGAATATAATTAAAATGATTTCCTTTTGTTTTGTTTTCATCATAACATGCATCTATAAAAACATAATCTAAATTTTTTGTTTTTAAAAAATCCATAGTTTTTTCTTTGATATTAAAACAATCAGATAAATATGCTATTTTTTTATTCTTATATTCAAGTAAATAACCAAGAGTTTTTTTTGAATGTTCCAAAGGAATAGCTGTAAATTTTATACCTTTTATTTCTTTTGATTCGAAATCCTTAATTATATTATATTGCATCGAATGTGGATGTTTAAATAAATCAGAAAAACCATTTTTATCTTTAGGGTGGAAACATTTAATAGCATCAAGCGAATGCCTTAATCGTAGTAGGCCTAAACAATGATCTGCATGAAAGTGCGTTAAAAATACAGCTTCTATTTTCTTAGAATCAAAAATATTACTTATGTTTTCTATTCCAGCATCTAATAAAATAATTGAATTGTCTATTTCTACATATGCACAAGTAGATAAATTGACTTTTTTGTCTTTTCTATATAATTCACATACTTCACAAAGGCAATTATGTACAGGAATTCCTGCACTATCAGCTGTTCCTAAAAATGTAATTTTCATTTTTCTTCTTTTATTTGAGATAATAAATTTAATAAACTTTCACTACTTCTACCAATATCCTCTGAGTTGTCAAAATGAATAAGATTATTTGATTCTATGCAATCATAAGATCTGTTTAATCTTTCTTCTATTTCATCTTTATTTTCTCTTGCTCTTTTTATTAATCTTTTTCTAAGTTCTTCTTTTGGTACAGTGATATTTATTGTATAAACATTATCATAAAAAGCTTCAAAATCTTTAATACTTGAACGAGAAATAGAAATTATATTTAATCCCTCTTTTATGGAATTTTTTGAAATTCCATAAAAATTATTATGAGCAGCCCAAGAAGATACGAAAAATTTGTTAATTTTCAAAAGATCAAAAGCCAAAGGATCCAGAAAATAGTTCTTTTCATTTAAATCCGCTTCTCTTGTAATATATCTTGTAATAAAATTAGCTTTGTTTTTTAAAGACTTCTTTATATTCTTTAATAAAGTATCCTTGCCAACGCCACTAGCTCCAACAATTAAAACTATTTTCTTTTGCATTTTTTATAAACCTAAAATGCATCTATATGTATGTACCATGTAATCTCCTTATAATTTGTAGTTTTTCATAGCATTATAAATAGGTTCGCCATCTTTAATTGTTAAAATAACTTTTGGAATATGGGAATCATCTATTACAATAATATCTGCTATTTTATTCTCTTTTATTTCACCTCTGTCTTCTAAGTTTGCATATTTAGCAGGTGTGCATGTAATCATGGAAAAAGCTTGAGCAAGAGATAAGTGGCTATCTTCTTGTATTTTATATACTGCTTGTAACATAGAAGCGGGGTGGTAATCAGAGCATAAATATTTACACACATTTTCTTTTACTAATGTTATTGCTGATATGTTCCCACCTTGTGAGCCACCTCGTACAATATTTGGTGCTCCCATTCCAGTTGCCATACCGTTTTTTACTGCATGTTTAGCAACCTCTAAATCAAGTGGGAATTCTGATATTTTAACACCTAAAGAAAACAAAGCATCAAGTTTTTCAATACAATCATCATCATGACTTAAGAGTGTTAAATTATGCTCTTTTACACAAGCTATTAAATCATTGATTTTTGCATCATTTTTATTTGCTTTTTTATCTACTACTTTTTGTACTTCTTCTTCATTTAGGCCATAATAATTAGAATAGTATGTTTTAAAACTTTGCAAAGATTTAAATTGTCCTTGTCCTGGAGTATGGTCCATTAAAGAAACTAAATTTACCATGCCTTTTTTAATTACTTCTTTTATTGGTTCAACTGCTTCATCGCTTGATAATTCAAATCTTGCATGAATTAAATTATCAACTCCCAGATGTTTTTTATTAGCTTCGTAAATTTCTTCTATTTGCTCTTTGGCTAAGTCAATACTTCTTTGTTTTTTTGGATTGTCTTCAAAGCCAATAGCGTGAAACATAGTTGTAATTCCACACATTGATAGTTTTTTATCTAATTGTGCTACAGCAAATGCTATTGGAAAATTGGCACCCACTCTTGGCTCAATCTCTTTTTCAATTGCATCTGAATGTAAATCAACAATTCCAGGTACAATTTTTTTGTCTCCTAAATCTAGGGCAAACTCATTTGATTTATAAGTATCAATACTTTTTATTATTGAACCTTGTATTACAATATCAGCCTCTATAAACTCTTCATTTATTAATACGTTTTTACTTCTTAATACTGTTTGCATTTTTTATCCTACTCTTTTAAGTTCATAAATTGAATCACTTATACTTTGCATTGCTTCTAAGTCATGGAAAATACCAATCATTGCAACACCTTGTTTTTTAATTTCTTTTAATTTTTCAATTACTTTCATTGTATTCGTTTTGTCTAAAGATGCAGTTGGTTCATCAAGTAATAAGAGGGATTTAGGAGCTATTATTCCTTTTGCAATATTTACTCTTTGCTGCTCTCCTCCTGAAAAACTTAAAGGAGAGAGATTAAATAACTCTTCTCTAATTGATAAATAAGAAAGCATTTCTTTTGCTTTTAATCGCGAAATTACTTCACTTTCTCCTTTTAAAATTAACTGTTCACTAACAACATCAACAGCTGATAATCTGGGTAAGATTTGTAAAAATTGAGATACATAGCCTATACTAGATTTTCTTAATTTTAAAATTTCACTCTGGGTAGCTTTGGCTAAATTTATTAAAGAGCCATTGTCTGTGTAAAAATTAATCTCACCAGAGCTTGTGGTATATGTTCTGTATAAGGTTTTTAATATTGAAGATTTTCCTGCTCCACTTGGTCCATAAAGAGATAAAAATTCTCCTTTTTTAACTGTTAAATTTATATTTTCAAAAGCTTTTACTTTCACTCCTCCTTGGGTATGAATTGTAAATGTTTTATGTAAATTTTTGACGTCTAATCTAATCATTTTTTTCCCTTAAAGTATTGAAGATACAAGTAATTGTGTATATGGATGTTGAGGATCTTCTAAAATTTGATCGGTTAAACCATTTTCTACAATTTGCCCATTTTTCATAACAACAGTAATATCGGTAAGGTGTTTTATTACCCCTAAATCATGCGAAACAACAATCATTGCAAAACCAATTTCATGTTGTAATTCTTTAATTAAGTCTAGTATTTTTGCTTGCACTGATAAATCAAGTCCTGTTGTTGGTTCATCTAATAAAAGAATCTTAGGATTTGAAGATAAAGCTTTTGAAATTTGTATTCTTTGTTGCTGTCCCCCTGAAAAGTATTCAGGATAATCATCAATTCTCGATGTTGGAATTTCTGTTTTTTCTAAAAAGTATAAAGCTCTTTGTCTAATCTCTTTATATTTTTTATTACCACTCATTATTATTTTCTCTGCAATATTACCACCTGAAGAAAAATTATAATTTAAACCCAATCTTGGATTTTGATAAATCATTGACATTAAAGAATTTCTTAAATAAGCCAATTCATTTAAATTAGCATCTAAAATATTCTTTTTTTTGCCATTTTTATTTACAAAATCTTTAACAAATATTTCTCCATAACTTTTTTCTAGGTCTTGGTAAATAAGTTGTAAGAGTGTTGATTTTCCAGAACCACTCTCTCCTACTATTCCTAAAACTTCGCCTTTATTTAAAGATAAGTTTATATTATTAACGCCAACGACACTATTACATCTAGGGCAAATTGAGCTATTAACATTGGCACCTGTTGAATTTAAACACTGTGAACAAAATTTTCCAAATACTTTTGATAAATTTTTTATATTTAATACCATTATTTCTCTCTCTTTTGACTATCGCAAAAATCTGTATCATTACAATAAAAATTTACTTTTCCATTATCATCATAAACTTCATCTAAGAAGGAAGTAGAACATCCACATCGCTGGCATTCTTTATTATCAAAATGCTCAACTTTAAACTCTCTATCCTCAAACTTTAAAGGTTCGACTTTTGTATATGGAGGAATGGCATAAATCTTTTTTTCTCTTCCTGCTCCAAAAAGTTGTAAAGCTTTACAATTATTTAGCTTTTGCGTATCATATTTAGGAATAGGACTTGGGTCCATTGCATATCTATCATTTACCATTACTGGATATCTATTTGATATTCGGCTATCTCCAAACATTGAAGTATCTTCATATAACAAAACCCAAAGTTTTGAATAATCAGCATTGGCATGTAGAATCTTTTGTTTAGAAGAATTTGGTTCAACTGGTTCTAAAATATCAGGGGTAGGTACTTGATATACTAAAACTTGATTCTCTTCTAAGGGCCGTTCTGGAACTCTGTGTCTTGTTTGTATAATTGTGGCATCTTTTGTATGACTTGTTGTTTTAACATTGGTAACAGATTTAATGAAATTTCTAATATTTACTGCATTTACACTACCATCACAACCTTGATCAATGACTTTCAAAGTATCTTTTTCATTTATTATTGACAAAGTAATTTGCAAACCTCCCGTTCCCCAACCCCTTGCAATAGGTAATTCTCTTGATGCAAAAGAAACAATATACCCAGGAATTGCAATTGCTTTTAAAATAGATCTTCTAATCTCTTTTTTTGCGTCTTCATCTAAAAAACCATATCTCATTAATTTGTCTCCTTTACATATTCTTTAGCACATTTAAAAATCTGATAATCCGTTTGGAAGGTTACATAATGTGGTAACTTAAAATGACTTGTCATTCCAAAAGATTCAATACCGTCTAAATGATGCATAATCATTTCGTAATCAGCTGCTAGAATATAATCTGAACCAACAGAATAAGGTTTGTTATAAAGTGTTAAATCTGTAATAGCCATAGAAATAGTTTTTGTTTCATTTTTTCCAAAACAAAAACCAAAACCAGTCGTTAGTTTTGTCTCTCCTTGCTCATCTTTATTAAATGTTCCCGCACATTCAACTGCTGTTGCTTCAATTTCACCTATTAATACTTCTTTTTTTGTAAAAGGATGTGTGAATTTAATATCTAATGTACCAATTCTTAAATCTCCAATAGTAGGATGCACATCACCATACCCTCTCATTGTTGTATAAGAAACTGCTAATAAACTCCCACTCTCAGCTCTGCTCATAACTTGTAACACTGCACTTCTAGGATAAGGAGCATTTGGATAGTTTCTTGTAATATCCCAAATAGTTTTATCTTGTTTAAGTTTTTTAATTAAGTTTTGCTCACGTAAAGGAGTAAGTGCTGATTTAATTACATTGTTTTTATCTGAATAGTTTTCTAAGTTTACGTATTCTTTTTTTGTTTCATTTAAAAGTTTTATTTCATAATCATTTGAAGGTCCTAATAACTGTCCTCCTTTTATATCTTTAAATGCTGATGAAATACGCCTTTGTAATTTCATATCATTTACATCAAGCTCTTTTGCTATTCCAATTCTTTGACACGTTGACCGGTGAGCTCTTAAAAAAAATGAAGCATTTAAGAGATCTCCTGCTGATCTTTTGATCGCTTTCGCTGCTAGTTTTTTACTGTATAAAGAAGCTTCACTAATTACTTTATCAATTGAAAATGTTAAGGTATTTATTAAATCTTCATCGTTAATATTGTTTTGTTCTTTTGAATAATCATTATAATAAGATAAAGAATTTTTAATAGCTTCTTCTCCACCTTTTATTGCGTAAAATGCCATTATATTAACTCCAGTTTTGTTGTTCTCGATATTGCGAGGACTTCATTTATTTCATTTAAAAAAAATACTTCATTTCCCAAAGGATATAAAGAATTTTTTTCATTAAAAGAGTCAATAAAAGATTTATTTATTGGTAAAAATACTTCTCTAGATTTATTAATTCCAGGTCCTGTTAATAAAACCTTTAAACCTTTAAAATTTTTACACTTAAAAATTAGTGTTGCTGATAACTCGGGATCTTTATCTTTTCCTATTTTTGCTTTTAATAATAAGTTTTCATTTACTTCATCACAAAAAATATAATCAGCATTTGTGATTTCTTCTTTAGTACTATTTGTTATTGCTTCAATTAAAGTAAAATCTTCATCTCCTTCATAATAAAAACTTACTTCTGAATACAAAAGTGTATTTGCAAGTGCTAATATATTCGAGTTAAAAAGAGTTTGAACTTTTTGGATTTTTCCAGGTTGTGATAAAACATTCATTAAGACTTTAAAGTTATTTCTATTTATTTGTTCAAGATCATTATTTTTCATCTGTTTTCCTTACATTAAATCAAAAGAGACTTTAGTTGAATTGACTTTTTTATTTCTCATTTTTATTTTTTTATTTTTATCTTCTTTTGCTTTTTCTAAGAGTTCGATAATTTCATTTTTGTAAATATCTGCTTCAAAACAAGCATCTACAACAGCTGTATATAATGATAAATCATAATTAGAATCCATCACCATGCTCCAGCCTTTTGTTTTGTTCACTTCCAAAATAGTAGAAGTAACTAAAACTTCTCCTGCATAAAAACTTCCATTTGAGATAGGGTCTTTTACTGGAACTAAAAGTGTTTGTTCACTCGCTTTTGTTAAAACTCTGATCTTATGGTTTTTGTTAATTATTTTATATATATTTTCTAGTTTTTTAATGTCTACTTCTTGGCATAAAACATTAATATCTTCTCTTTTCATTAAATAAACCTTTTTCTAATACTTGAACTTATTTTGTCTAAAGTCCATACGGTAATAATTATAATTATGATAATTGTACATACATCTGAGTTCTCAAAAGATCTCATTTTGTCAAATAAATAAAAACCAATTCCACCTGCCCCTACAAATCCTAAGATTGAAGCGGATCTTACATCTGATTCAAATCTATATAAAGCCATGGATATAAAATGAGGCATTGTTTGAGGAATCACTGCAAAAATTAAAACTTTAATAAAACCTGCTCCTGTTGTATTTAAAGCTTCTACTGGGCCTGGATCAATAGCTTCATTGCCTTCACTTAGTAGTTTTGATAAAACGCCTGCTGTATGAATTGCAAGTGCTAAAATTCCAGCCATTGGGCCAAGGCCTACTGCTGATACAAAAATTAAAGCCCATATGATTTCATTAATGGATCTAAAAACATTGGCTATAAATGTAGCAGTAGAATAAATGACATTTTTCAAAACTCTATGAAAAAAAGTCTGTCCAGGTATTAGAATATTAATAATATTTTTTGAACTCATATATGATAATGGAACAGCTAAAAGTATTGATAAAAACAAAGCAACAACTGCCATTTGAATAGTTTCTAACATAGACAGTGCATAGGTATAAATATCCGCTGTATTTAAATTTGGTGGGAAAAAACCACTTCCTTCAATGTCTTTTATTCCTCCAATATAATCCCTCATATAATCAAAACCGTTGATTAATGAATAAAAACTCATCTCAGTATCATTCCAACTTTGAGCTAGAATAAATAAAAAAACAATAATTACGCTTAGTTTTGTTTTTGTAAAAGGATTGCTACTAACTCTTAACTCTTCAATATTCATTTCTTTTCCTGTTCTAAGGCAAAGTTAAACTTTGCCTAAAATATTATTTTTTATTTTTTAATTCTTTTTTTAATTTTATTAATGCTCTTACAGAATCATATAAAGAATCATCAGCTTTTATGAAACCCTTGTTTTTAAGTTTTTCTAAACCTTTTGGATCGTTATATGATAAAAAAGCACCTTTGATTGCCATTTTTAGTGATTGAGGCATATCTTTTCGTACAGCTATTGGAGCTCCTGGAATTAGTTCTGAAGTCCAAATAATATTAAAATCATCTCTTTTCCATTGTTTTCCTAAACCTCTATTAAAATCTAAGTTATTAGTAGATGCAGCATCTATTTTTCCAGCTTTAATTGAAAGAATCGAAGCTTCATGACCACCTGAATATAATACTTTTGAGAAATATTTTTGTGGATCAATATTGTTTTTTGCAAACATAATACTTGGAACTAATGTTCCTGATGTTGATTGTGATGAGGTAAATGCCCATCTTTTATTTTTTAGATCGGCTAAAGTTTTTAAACCAGAACCTTTTTTTGTAATAATAGTTCCTCTATATCCTGGTAGTCCTGATTCAGCATCCACTTCAACAACTAAGGCTTCTGCATTTGCTCTTCTTGCAGCTTCTACATATGACTTAGGTCCTAAATAAGCAACATCAATACTTTTATATCTCATACCTGTAATAACACCTGTATAATCCCCCGCTAATTGAAGTTTTACTTTAATGCCTAATTGTTTTTCTAAAAAATCGGCTAAGGGTTGAAAGTTTTCTTTCATAGACGTAGAACCAGCAACTGGAATAGCTCCAAAAGTAATTTGATCTGGCCATTTTTCTTGTGCCATTAGACTTGAGCTTAAAACCAAAGCGCTAAGTGTTAATTTTTGTATTAATTTCATGTTATTCCTTAATTATTTGTAGTGTAAATTTTGTCAATTATTTCATCACTTAAGTTTTCGCATTTATCATCAAAAACAATAAGTCCATCATTGACACCTATAACCCTAGTACAGTATTCTTTTGCATATTCAATATGATGCAAATTTGCAATAACTGTAACCCCGTATGTTTCATTTACTTTTTTTAAAATCGTCATAACTTTTTTTGCACTTTTAGGATCAAGTGCAGAAACTGGCTCATCTGCTAGTATTATTTTGGGTTGCGCGGCTAAAGCCCTTGCTATCGCTACACGCTGCCTTTGTCCACCTGAAAGTTCATCACATCTTTTAAGTGAATATTTACTCATATCTACAATATCCATGAATTCTTTTGCTTTTTTTAGCTCCTTTTTTTTATAAAATTTAAGTATGGCTCTGGTTAGAGGTATTTCTTTTAACATGCCACTAATGACATTATCAAGTACATTTAATCTATCTACAAGGTTGTAACCTTGAAAAATAACACCTATTTGTTCTCTTAATTTTCTTAAGTTCTTCTTTTTGATATTGTGTAAATCATAATCCAAAACTTCAAATTTTCCATCAAATACTTTTATCCCTCCTGTAATTGCCATAAGAAGTGTGGATTTACCAGCACCAGAAGGCCCAATAATTCCAATGAATTCTCCTTTTTTGATTTTGATATTTACATCTTTTAAAATTACTTCTTTTTTATAACCTAAGGTTAGGTTTTTCATTTTTATCAATTTATTTCCTTAATTTAAATTTACTTTAATTTTGCAGATATCTGATCTGAAATAACTTGTTCCGCATTCAACTATATTTCCATTTTTGTCTTTTGATATTGTATTAACAGCTAAAAGGGCTACATTATTTGATAATAATAAAAGCTCTGAAATTTGTTTATTTGCAATAAGGGCGTGAAAAATACAGTTTTGTTTTTTTGTTTCTAAGTTTGGATAGGCTTTTTCTAGTGTTTTATATAAAGAAAAATTGTTTTCATCAATATTTAAAAGTAGTTTTGAGTATAAAAAAGCATCAAAATAGGAATAGGAGAGTGATACAGCTATGTCATTTACATGACGCAAAAGAATAAATTCTATTACTTTCATTTCTTCATTTAAGTTAAGTTCTTTTTGTACTTCTTTAGGACAGGCAATAATTTTAGCACTTAGAAGTTTTGTATTGGGTTCATATCCTAAGTCAATTATTTCAGAAGAAAAAGAACTTTTATTAGAAATAGAATAAGGAATGTTTATATTAGAAATAAACGTACCTTTTCCTTTTATTGTATAAATATAATTATTATCTTTTAATACTTGTAAGGCTTGTCTAATTGTATGTCTATTCACATTATATGTTTGTGCTAAAATATTTTCAGAAGGAAGTTTTTGTGAAGTTTTATATTTTTTGTTTTTAATATCATCTAAGAGTGTTTCAAAAATTTGAATATAAAGATGTTTTTTTACTTTCATAATCTTCCTTTTTTTACTAAAGGCAGTATAAAATTTTATAATTACATGATGATTACATCTTGTATAGACAAGTTCATGTACTTGTCTAGTTAAAGACTAATTTACATAAGACTTTTGCATGTCCTTCAATAATATTTTTCTAAAGATGTAATAACCTTTAATTATTTTTATATCTTTTCTTAATTAAGTTTATTTTTAAAAAATTATTAATAATTAAACCTAATAATATGTTATAGTTTATGACTATAAAAAAGCTTATATTGGGGAAAACTTCTGGAAAATAAACTACTTCAAAAATTATTAAATATTCCAAATATGTTGATTCTTTTTGTAAATAAGAATGAACAAATAATTGTTTCTTATGGAAAAAATCAAAATCATTTAACGTTAAAAAATAAATATTTAAAAGATGTTTTTGTTGATAATTATGATGAAATTAGCATTTTTATGAAAATAAAAAAAGATAAAAAAAATATTTATTGGAATAAAAAAAGATATGAACTAAGATATGAAAAACTTGAAGACTCTTCTGACTTTATTCTTTATTTTTCTCATCTTTTAGAAGAAAAAGACTTTTCACTCAAAAATACTAAGGTTAAAGAAACTACACTGCGCAAAACAGATGAATTTCAAGCAGCTTTTGATTTAGCAGCGAATGGTATTTCTATTTTAGATTCAAATGGAATGTTTTTATATGCAAATGATTTTTTTCAAAAAATGATGGCTTATAGTATGGAAGAGCTCTATGAAGAATCTTGTATTTCTTTATCTTCTGATGAATATAAAGAAAAATCCAAAGCAGCTATTTTAAAAGTTATACAAGAAGGCAGTATTATAAATTTTAAAAAAGTCTGTGTAACTAAATATGGTTTGCATATTAATGCAAGTATGTCTTTGCGGTATATTAAGTCTCAAAATGAGATTATAATGATTACTTCAGATATTACTGATGATATTAAGTATCAAGTTAATTTAGAAAAACAAATTGAAATTGAACTTGAAAAACATGAAAAACAATGCAAGCTCATGTCTCATCAATCGCGATTAGCAAGTATGGGAGAAATGATTGAGTCTATTGCACATCAATGGAGACAGCCCTTAAATGCGCTTGGATTACTTGTTCAAAGTTTAAGGCATTTAAGTTCTTTTGAGAAAATAAGTCAAGAAACACTTAATAAACTTGAACAAGAAATGATGAGTAAAATACATTATATGTCCCAAACAATAGATGATTTCAATGATTTTTTTCAAGCTTCTAAAGAAAAAAAACATTTTAATATATTTAATACTATACATGATTCTTTGGGACTTATTAATGCTCAATTAGAAGTAAATCAAATAGAAGTTGTTATTAACTGTCAAAATAAAAAAAATGAACTATTGGGTTTTGTGAATGAATTTAGACAAGTTATTATTAATATCGTTCATAATGCAATGATAGCAATTGTTAATACGAAAAGAAAAAGAGGTTTAATATATATAGAGCTTCTTGTTACATCCTCCCATACAATAATAAATATATGTGATAATGGAGGGGGCATTCAAGGTAAAAACTTAAATAAAATATTTAACCCTTATTATACAACAAAAGAAAATGGAACGGGAATAGGTTTACATATGTCAAAAGTCATTATAGAAGAGCATATGAACGGTATCTTAAGTGTAGAAAATTACCAAAAGGGTTCAAAATTTTCTATTGCTTTTAAACATAAGGAAAATAATAAAAATGCAGAGCTTATATAATTCATTAAAAGAAAAAACATTATTAATTGTAGAAGATGATGAAAGTACTTTAAACAGTCTTCACAAAGTTCTTAGTCTTTATTTTAAAGAGGTTCATTCTGCTTCAAATACCTATGATGCTCTATTTTTATTTAATAAATATGAAAACGATATAGTGCTTAGTGATATTCAAGTTCCAGGAATAGATGGTTTGTCTTTTATAGAAAAAATTAAAAGAATTAAAAAGGATACATATTGTATCGTTATGACTGCTTTTAATAATGAAGTGTATTTAGACAGAGCAGTAGAAGTTGGTATTTCCTTGTATTTGAAAAAACCAATAGATATGGATGAAATATTAGTAAGTGTTGCTTCTTTTTGTTTGAAAGAAAAAGAGAAAGACACTGCTATAGTTCTTGGACAATCTTATTCTTATGACTTAGTTAAAAATATTATTCTTAAAGATAATAAAAGTATCAATTTAACAAAAAAAGAGTTATTAGTAATGGCCTTGTTATTAAAAAATAAAGATTCTTATGTTAGTTTTGAAGTATTAGAGCAAGTAGTTTGGCAAGATGATGCCAGTTCTGACGCTATTCGAATGGTAATACTTGGTTTACGAAAAAAATTATTTTCTTCTTTAATTGAAAATCGAAAAGGTTTGGGATACAGAATTAATTTAGAATAAACCTTATACTAATCTTATGAATCACTTATACTAACCTTATTCTGCTTTGCTACACTTTTGAATAACTTTTAAAGGAGCAAGAATGAAGAAAAGAATTCTAATTGTTGGTGGTGGTACAGCTGGCACAATGACTGCAAATAATTTAGCAAAAAAACTAATGGATGAAATTAATAGGGATGAAATTGAAATTTTGATGTTATCTAACTCAAGTAAACATATTTATAGACCAGGGGCTATGTATGTTGCTTTTCATAAATCACATGGAAATGAATTTGTTAGAGATCAGAGATCCTTGCTTATGCTGGAAATTGATTTCATTGTTGATGAAGTAGTAGAAATTAAAGCAGATCAAAATTGTGTTAATACCAAAAGTGGAAAAAAATATGAATATGATTATTTGGTTTTAGCAACAGGTTGTGAACTTGCACCAAATAGAATTCCTGGTTTAGAAGAGGGAGGCGATTGGTTTTACTCTTTAGAGGGTGCAAAAAAGATTGCAAAGAAGTTCAAAGACATTAAAAAAGGACGAGTCCTAATTACAGTTAGTTTTCCCAAGAGTGACAATATTCCTCATCAGTGTGGAATTGCTCCTGTAGAGACTACCATTATGTTACATGATTACCTTACGGAGAGAGGAGTAAGAGATGATATTGAAATCATATACACTTACCCTAAAAATGCTCAAAGCATGGTAGATGGTCTTTTCCTTCAAGCTCCCACCTCAAAAGTATTGCCTAGTATTTTTGATGGTATTAATGTTAAGTATAAAAAAAGTTTTACACTTAACAAAGTAGATCCCAAGAAAAAAATTGCATATTCACAAGAAGGGGAAGAAATAGAATTTGATATTTTAATGGCTACTCCTCCTTTTATTGCAGCTAAGGTAATTAGAGATTCTGGTTTATCTATGGCAAAAGATGATGAAGGTTGGTTACCAACAGATAAACATACTTTAAAAGTAATAGGACAAGAGAATATTTATACACTGGGAGATACAGTTGATTTATCTGTTTCTAAAGCAGGAGGTACTATTCATAATCAAACAGATATTGTTGCTGATAATATTGCAGCTGAACTCAGATATGGTTATCCAACTGAATCCTATGATGGAAAAGTAATTGCCGTTGCTCAAATGGGTTTAACGTGTGGAATGCCTTTATGGTATGACTATGAGGAAGATGTACAACCAACTCCTTGTTCTAAATTGGGAAGTTTTGTAAGACTTGGCTTTAATAAAGGTTTATATTGGGCAGCAGCTCGTGGAATGATATAGGAGATAATTATGAATGAAATAAAAATAGAAAAAAGTGCAGAAATGCAAAAAATTGAAGATCAAATGACAATGTTGGTACAAACAGGCCGTTTTGAAAATTTAATTGATTTAATGGCTGTTGTTTCTGATCAGATTGAAATGACAACAACTCCTATGGTTGATAAAATGGTAAGCTCAATTGATAAAATGGCAAGTGCTTCTTTTATTACTGAAAATGCAGTAAGGTTTGCAAAAAGAGAAAATGAGAAAAATGAAGTACCTTCCTTATTTGGACTTTTAAAATTAATGAAAGATAAAGAAACACGAAAAGGTTTAGCTTTTATGTTAAATTTAACAAAAGGTATAGGGAAACAAATATAAAAAGACTCTTTTGGGTCTTTTTTACCTAAAATTTAACTCACACACTACTTGAGCATGGTCACTTTGTAAAATACTTCCATTTTGGTTTGTTTTCAAATGTGCATCATGTACTTCATAAGAAGATATACGTGCTAAATAATTTTTATTATTGGCATTAAAATGTTTTGAAACAAAAATATAATCCAATACATTTCCTTTTCCTTGATAATACGACGTAGAGCTTCTTTTAATTTCTTTTTTTTCAGGGTGTGGATTCTTAATTTGAGGTGTAAAATGATAATACGCGTCATATAAGACATAAGCATTGTGTTTTCTTTTAGAATGATAAGCTTTGTTACTTAAAGCATCGATGCTTAAAGAGTACTCTTTGTCGTTTAAATCACACATTAATACTACAGGCAAGTCCAAAGATTCTTTTACATCTTCAAAAAGGGCTGAGGCTTCTTTTAGTCTTAACTCAAAAGAAGGTGAAAATCCTTCTGCAAGAGATTTGTCTCTTTGCTCTTTTTTATATTCAAGACTTTCTTCTTTTGTATAAATATATTCAAATTCATTGTCACGATTGGATTTTAAATGGGCTACATAAACAAGAATATCTTGCGAAGGCGTGACTTGTATTTGTGCTTTAATTACTTTTCTAGAAAAAGAAAAACTTTTGTCTTTTTGTTTTATTTCATGTACTTTTTTTATTGGGTATTTTGAAGCTAAAGCAAGAGTAGTTGAGATAAATGTTTTAGAAGATGCATCTCTTGTTTTTGCTTTATCTACACAAACAAAATATTCAAAACCCAATTCTTTGCATAAATCTTTTAAAGCCTCTTGTGAGAATACTTCTTGAAAAGCAATAATATCACAGTCCATTTTTATAATTTGTTCTTTTATCCAAGTGGTTTTTTCTTCCCATTTAGCAGCAGTAAACCTATCTTTTTTTATATACCATGAATAAGGTGGTTCAACAAACTGAAATAAATTAAAAGTTGCTAGTCTTAGTTTCATTTAGGCCCTTTCTTTTAAAAAATCTTGTTTTGAATAAAACTTATAATGTGTATTTAAAAAAGTGAATTCTAAGTAAACAGCATGCAATAAAAGCCTAGGAGCTCCTGTTATTTCCAAGCGTTTTTCTTCTGACATTTTTCTGTTTAAAATATCATTACAATCATTTTCATTTATTCCATAAATAGGGTCTCCAATGATTCTGTGACCCATAGAGTCTAAATGTACTCTTATTTGATGTTGTCGTCCAGTTATTGGTATAGCTTGAACTAAAGTAGCATTGTTTTTATAGGCAAGAGGTTTAATTAAAGTAGTGGAATCTTTTCCCTCTTCTCCTGCTAACATTTTTAATTTTATAAAAGAAGAAGCATTTTTGATTTTTGCAGTGATTTCACACTCTTCTTTTATTTCTTTTTCCACCCAAGCATAATACTTTTTTTTGTATTTTTTATCTTCAAACATTTGTTTTAACATCATCTCAGAATAAGCATTTTTAGATACCAAAACCAAACCAGAAGTTTCAGCATCAATACGGTGTACTAAATTGGCTTGTGCACCAAAATGGTATTGTATTTCATCTAAGAGGGTATACTGCGAACTTATCGAAGAAGGGTGAACTTTTACTCCACTTGGTTTATCAAAAATGGCAAAATGAAAAGAATCAAAAAGTGGTTTAAGACCTTTTGTAATGGCTTTAAAAATATAGACTTTAATATAACCATCTTTTATCACTTGTTTTTTACGCAAACGATTATTATTTTGGTCGAGTATTTTACCTTTTGCTAATAAAGATGTAGCAAAAGAAGAAGAGAAATTAAGTTCTTTGATTAAATAGTCTTCAATTAAACATTTTTCTTTGATTTCATATTGTTCTTGTATATAAGGCAAAGTTACTCTTTTGTTTTTTGCAATTATACCCTATATAAATAAACGATTAACTTTTATTGAGTAAACTTAAGTACAAAAGGAATGTTATGAAAAAGATTGGAATGATAGGTGGAATGTCTTGGGAATCTACGGCTTTATATTATAAAGAAATCAATGAAGCTGTTAAAAAAGAATTGGGTTCTTTGCATTCAGCAAGGATTATTTTAAGCTCACTTGATTTTAAAGTTATTGAAGAACTGCAACATCAAAACAAATGGAGGGAAATGGCAGATATTTTAAGTGAAGAAGCCTTGTGTTTACAAAATGCAAAAGCAGATTTTATTATTATTTGTACCAATACTATGCATAAACTAGTTCCACAAATACAAAAAAACATAAATATTCCTATTTTACATATAGCAGATGCCACCGCACAAAACTTACAAAAAAACAATATAAAAAAAGTACTTCTTTTAGGCACTAAGTTTACTATGAGTGAAGACTTTTATAAAAACATACTTATTCATGATTATAATATAGAAGTAGTTGTACCAAAGGCAGAGGAACAAGATATTATTCACCGTATTATTTATGAAGAATTATGCCAAGGAATAATAAAAGAAGATTCAAGAAAACAATACTTAAGTATAATGAAGCAAATTAAAGATGAGCATGAAATAAATGATGTCATTTTAGGCTGTACAGAAATCACTATGTTAATTCAAGAAAATGACACTGAAATGGCATTATACGATACCACGAAAATTCATGCATTAAAAGCAGTGCAGGAGAGCTTAAAGTAAAATCTTTATGTTATAATTGCGCATATAAAGAAATGAAAGTTTAAAAAATAAAGACTTTCAAAAGGATAGACCATCATATTATTTAAACAATCAATACAAGAACAATTCAAAAACTTCTGTACAAGAAACAAAGCCAGTGATATGGAAAAAGCAATAGAGTATTTTGCTATTTTTGGAGGTTTGGATACAGATATTAATCTGGACAGACCTATTCTTGAATTGATACAAAAACACATCTTAAAAGAATATAGGTTTTTAAGAAATGATGTAAGTGTACTTACAAATGGGGATAATATATACCATACTATTCTAACGGGACTTGCTTTAGGGGACAGACGAACAAATTCAGCATTTAAGAGAGCTAAAATATCTTTTGATAATGGAATTGATGATATTGATGCTTTATGTGATTTAAATGTAGTAACCCTAGAGCGTTCACAAAAACATCTAACAAATCAATACAGAAGCGAAACAGTATCTGAAAAACTTCTTTTTAATGCACCTTTTTTACGTTTCTGGTTCGCATTTGTTTCTCCTATTTTTAAAGGAATTAAAGAAAGGAACTATGATGAGTTTTTCAAACGATATGAAAGCAGAAAAGATGAATATACCGCTTTAGTATTTGAACAACTTTCTCATGTGTTTTTACAAACCATGATTGAAGATGACCCTATTAAACAAATAGGGCGGTATTGGGATGATAACAATGATTTAGATATTATTGCCAAAACAAAATCAGGAAAAATCATTGCTGGTTCTTGTAAATTCTCATCTTCAAAAGTGAAAAAAACTCTGCTTACAAAACTAAAAGAAACATGTAAAAATATAGAAGTAGAAGCAGATATTTATGTATTGTTCTCAAACAAAGGATATACCACTGAGCTTAAAAATATGAAAGGCCCTGAGCTTAAGTTATATACATCAAAGAGTTTAAAAGCCCTTATTCTTTAATGGATTTAATCTCCACTTCATATGAAAATCTAAAAGATAAAGCTTTAGTGAAAAGTTTTATCGAAGATACAAATATCAAAAAATACATCTTAGGTATTAATAAACTGGGAAAATCAGTACAAAAGTTTGTAGAAGTAGATGGAATAATTGATGATTTTTCAAGAGTTCAAAAATCAAGAAAAAAAACCATCTTTCAAATTGAAGACATAGAAATAGGCTCATTAATATTATGTGCTGTTAATGGCTCACCCTTGGAAGTAATAAACAAACTAGATGAACTGGGACACACTCACTTTAATTATCTCTCTTTTGTAAAATACAGCGATTTTGACTTAGCAGAACCTCCTTTTATAATGGATTTTAAAGAAGATTATACAAACAATAAAAAAAAGTACGAAAACACTTATTCCCTTTTAGCAGATAAAAAATCAAAAGAAATATTTGAAAAAGTAATAAACTTTAAAATATCTTTTGATTATGATTTCATGAAAGGTTTTACTAACAATCATGAAGAACAATATTTTGACAAAGAACTTATTCCTAAAATTCCTAATATTAGCTTTGTAGATGGGGGTTCTTATGTAGGAGATACCCTTCCTCAAATTATAAAGAACTTTCCTACTTATAAAAAAATCTATTGTATTGAGCCTAATACTTTGCATATTAATATTGCTAAAAGAGATTTTGGAACTTTGAAGAATATAGAGTTCATCAATTGTGGTTTAGGAAAAGAAAAGAGTGAAAACCTTGATGATAATGCTGATCAGAATAACTGTGCTCATGATTATCAAGCTCTAAATATTAATTCTTTGGATAATTTATTAAGCGCTGAGGTAGATTTTATCAAACTTGATATTGAAGGTGCAGAACTTGATACTATAGAAGGTGCCAAAAATACTATAGTAAAAAATCATCCGATTTTAGCTATTTGTATTTATCATAAAGCCAGTGATTGGTATAAAATACCATCTTTAGTCTTGGAGATTGAACCTAAGTATGATGTGTATCTAAGACATTATATGGAAGGTATATACGAAACTGTCCTCTACTTCATCCCAAAAAAAGTCATCTTTTAGAAAATCTCTGCGTTAAAGATAAAAATTCAATCAATCACAGACTAGAGTCTGCTCAATCGTGAATTTGCATCTTCGCCTTGATCTTTCCTAAAATATGACTTTTTTAATCTCTGTGTTAAAGATAAAAAACATTTCTATCTTCCAATTATAAATTAATTGGTTCTTGTTGCGTGGCACAATGAATACTACCGCCACCAGAAGCAATTCCATCAATTCTAATTTGTTCAATTTTTTTATTGGGAAAAGCATTTTCTAGTGTTTTTTTTGCTTTTCTATCAGCATTTTCATCTCCAAAGCTTTGCATGATAACGGCACCATTACAAACATAATATCCAATATATCCAGCAGCAAAATCTTTATAGCCAAATTCTTCATTAATTTTAATGGGAGCTTCTAAAATATTTAATTTAAACGCTTTATCATTTAAATCTCTTGCTTCTTTTAAAATATTTATATTCTCTTTTGTAACTTGATGGTCATAAGATGTTTCATCTGGATCAAAAGCAACTACGATTTCACCAGGACTAGTAAATCTAGCATAAAAATCTACATGTCCATCTGTTATGTCTTTTCCTTTGATGCCTTTTAACCAGATAATTTTTTCTAAACCTAACAAATACTTCAACTCTTCTTCCACTTCTGTTTTAGTCCAATTTGGATTTCTATTATCGTTTAAAACAGAACTCTCTGTTAATATTGCGATTCCTTCTCCATCTATTTCAAAACTACCACCTTCTAATATCAGTGCTGTATTTAAAATAGGTATGTTATTTTTTTTACATATAAAAGAAGTCACTTTGGAATCAAGTTCATGTTCTTGATCTTCTCCCCAGCCATTGAAATTAAAATCAATACCAAATTTTTTATGATCTTGATTATATACGAAAGTAGGGGCTGTATCTCTAAGCCACAAATCATCAATCTCTGTTTCAAACAGTGTAATAGGATATTTAGGTGTAGGCAGTTCAGCTAATAATTCAATAGCTTCATTTTTATCATTTTTACTTACAAGAATGGATACGGGTTCATATTTTGCAATTGTTTGTGCAATTAACGCTAAATTTCTTTTTACTTCAGGAATTTGTTTTTCTTCCCATATGTAATCATTGGCAACAAAAGACATCCACGTTCTTTCATGTTTTTCTGCTTCTTCAGGCATGAAAAATGTCAAAAAATCTGTATTTTTAGTTTTTATAAAGTTGCTATTCGCATTTAATGCCACTGAAATTGATAAGATTGATGTTGCGTAAATAAACTTTCTTCTATTAATCATGCTTTACTCTTTTTTTCTTTGATTAACATGATTATATCTAATAACCAGTAAATACAAAAAGATAGGATACTTTGAATTTGAGTGAGTATTATTTGAGTTTTTCAAAATTATCAACAGAATGAATTTAGCCTGCCTCTCTTGTGTTTGAAATTAATCTGCCTTTAGTATATTGTATTCAAAAGAAGTGTTTAATAAAAGAGTATGAAAATATCACTGATATTAATCAAGGTACTTAATTGTTGCAGTCCGCAAAATTCCTTTTATTTAAAAAATTATAATAAACTCTACACCTTCATTTTCTGTACTCGTACATGAAATACTTCCATTTAATTTTGATGTAATAAGAGTATAAATGATATTTAAACCCAAACCCGAACCTCCATTCTCTCTGTTTGTTGTAAAAAATGGGTCAAATATTTTATGTTGATTTTCTTCTTTTATACCTTTACCATTGTCTTTATACAAGAGTTTAATTTTATTTTCTTCTTTTGAAATTCTAATAGAAATATTTCCTTGTTCATTTTTTTCAAAACCATGAATAAGTGAGTTGGTAATCAAATTGGTAATAATTTGTGAAAAAGCCCCAGGATAAGAATTTATTTTAATATTTTCATCACAAAAAATATTTATCTTTATCTTTGTTTTTTTTGTAATAGAATGAATACTTTCTAAAATTTCATGAAGATACTTATTTAAATTAAACGTTCTTTTTTCTTCACTGCTTTGATCAACGGCAACTTGTTTAAACGATCTGACTAAAGAAGCAGCTTTGTTTAAATTCTTACGAATTAATGAATTTAACTCTTTTGATGTAGATAAATATTCTTCAAACTCTGATTGTGTCATTTCTTCTTTTTGATATTTTTTAAAAATATCAAAATTTAAATCTTCTAGGTGTGTTATTCCAGTTAAAGCAATACCTACAGGAGTATTAATTTCATGTGCAACTCCAGCAACAAGGCCACCTAACGAAGCCATTTTTTCTGATTCAATTAATTTATCTTGTGTTTCTTTTAAGTAACTTATTGTTGTTTGTAACTCTTCATTTGAATCCTCTAATTCTTCATTACTTAGTTCTAAGGCTTTTGTTCTTTGATTTACTTTATTTTGCAAATTATGGTTTAAGTTTTCAATTTTTTCTTTTGCTTTATTGAGTTCTGTAATATCAACAATTGTTCCAATAAGACTAAGAATATTCTTATCTGAATTTATAAAAATATTTTTGTGAGAAATAATATCTCTTAGTTCTTTTTTCCCATTAAAGGCTTTTGTATAATAATTTTTTGAAATCTTTTTATCAAAAATTTCTTTATCGGTTTTTTCATAAACTTCGATAAAATCATTGTTTTGCAACTCTTTCATAGTTTTATTTAGAATGTCTTTTTTATCAATACCTATAAAATCTGCAAAAGACTGATTACACGTTAAAAACTTAAAATTATTGTCTTTTACGTAAATAGGAATATTGATTGAATCTATTAAAGATTGCTGAAAAGATACTTGTTCTTGTATTTCATCAATTTTATCTCTTAAATAATTCTTCATTATTTTTATTTTTTTAGCCAATTGTCCTATTTCATCACTTGTATTGATTTTTATTTCATAGTCTAAATTTCCAGAAATGATTTCATTGGCAGCAGTTTCAAGTTCTTTAATCTCTTTTGTAAACATATGAACAAAATATGAAAGTATTAAAATTAAAAGAAATATTAGTGCTAAAGAGAATTGTATTGTTTCTTTTTTGTATTCTTGAATTTGTTTATGAATTATTTCCTGAGTATAAAAAATATGAAGTTTTCCAATTTCTTCATTATTTATAACAAGGGCTATTTCACTTGTTATTGCATTAATATCTTTTGTATTTTTATTATCTAATGTGATATTAATTGTATTCGTGTGATCTTTAAAAATTATTTTCACTATATCTTTATCTGTATACAAAGAGTTTAGGGTTGATTCTATAATTTCTTTATTAAAATCATAAAGTAGTTGTGACATATTAACTTTATATATTTTGGAATTATAAGAAATTTTATTCTTTAAAGAATTGATTGAATTTTTTTCATTAGATTCTAGAATATGATTAAGAAAAAATGAAAATAATAATGAAAATGTTATTAAAATAGTTAAAAATAGTTTTACAAAAACACTCATTCTCTCTCCTAATATTGACCTATTTAAACTAAACATATAATTATATAATTATCATTAGTTTAACGTTATAAACTAAGTATAATTATATAAGTTATATACTTTTAATAAAGGTGATTCATGAGAATACTTATAATAGTTTGTATTTTACTTCAATATTACATTTTTGCCAATAATATTAATATAGAAGCTCCCAAATCAAAATATGATACCAATCATAAATACTATTATAATTTAATTCAGAAAATATTAAATATAACAGAAAAAGAGTACGGAAAATCATATCTACAATATAATCGTGTATATGAACAACGAAGAATGTTTATCAACTTAAAAAAAGATATAAATATAAATCTTGTTTGGGCAGGGGTTTCTTTAGAAAGAGACAGAGACTTTCTTAGTGTTAAAATACCACTTACTAAAGGTTTACTTGGTTATAGATTATTTATAATTAATAAAAAAAACAGTAAACTTTTTGATGCTATTGAAAACATAAAGGATTTGAAAAAATTAAAAGCCTGTCAAGCTGCTCATTGGCCGGATACTGATATTTTAGAATTTGCTGGTTTAAATGTCCTTAAAAATACTAATTATGAACGAATGTTTTTACAAGTACTTAAAGGAAGATGTGATTATTTCCCAAGAGGTGTAGGCGAAGCGTATAGAGAAGTAGAAGTGCGAAAACAAATTTATAATGATTTAATAGTATACAAAAAAATAATATTATATTATCCTTTCCCAATGTATTTCTTTTTTAATAAAAATAACCATGAGTTAAAAGATAGAATAGAAAAAGGTTTAAGAATAATGATAGAAAATGGTTCTTTTGACACATATCTTAAAACATCAAAAAATACAAAAAACCTTTTTCCTTTGGATAAGTGGATGAATGTAAAAATTTTCAAATTAAAAAATCCCTATTTACCCAAAGACAGTGATATTAATAATGAAAAGTTATGGATTCTTCCTAAGGACTAAAAAGACAGTTTTTATTTCTCTTTCTTTTTTAGAATAAAAGTAGAACCCTTGTTTTCTATACTTTTAACAGTAATTTCATAGTTAAATCTGTCACATATTTTTTTAACTATTGATAATCCTAAACCAAGACCATTCATTGATGAAGTCCTTACTTTCTCAACCCTGAAAAAGCGTTCAAAGATTTTGTTGATGTCATCTTTTTTTATTCCTTGACCACTGTCTTCAATCATAAAAACAATCTCATTATTCATTTTTTTTGCCAAGAGTTTGATATACCCACTTTGGGTATATTTTATTGCATTGCTTAATAAGTTTGAGAGTACTATAAAAAGATATTTTTCATCAAATTTAATTTCTAGGTTTTCTTCAATATCAAGTTTTAATTCCAGATTCTTTTTTTCTAAATGACTTAAATTTTGCTCAATGACATCAAAAACTACCTTATCTAAAAAGGCTTTTTTATTGTGAAATACTTCTTTATCTAATTTTGCTAATAATAAAAAGTTTTCAATTATGTCTTGTAAGTTTTTTTGTTCTTTATCAATTATTTGTAGTGTTTTTTCTAATTCTTTTTTTGAAATATCCTCTTTTTTTGCTAAGTCAATTTCACCTTGAATAATAGTAAGTGGTGTTTTTAATTCATGAGAAGCATCTGCTGTAAATTGTTTAATATTCTCTACACTGTGTTGTATATTTTCAAGTAATACATTAAATGACCTGCTTAAATCATCAAATTCATCTTTTCCTCCATGTAATTTTAAACGCAAAGTTAGGTCCGCTTTTTTTTGTAATACTTTTAATTCTTCTAAGATTAATTTTAGAGGAAAAAGTGTTTTAGAAATTAGAAAATAAGCAAAAAAACCAAGTATGAGATACAAAACAATATTTAATACAATAAGTAAAGTAAAAAAATCCTCAAAACTCTCTTCAATGTTATTTGAATTTAAAGCTAAAAATACAAGATACTCTTTATTATTTTTAGAAATCAATGACATAGTTAAAATATAATTATCTATTTCAATATGTGTATGATCTTGATATTCCTCATATAACTCAACTACACGTTCTTGTGATATTTTACTTAGAATTTCATCTTCATCTGCTTCATAATCGTCTTCTTCTTCTAATTCATAAAATATTCTTTGTGTTTTATACGCGGATGTATTCGTAAAAACAAGGCTATTATTTTCAAAGATAAGTAGAATGTTAGACTTTAAATCTATGTTTTTATCAATATTATCAAAATTTTGATTTTTTGATTTTTTTATATTTTCTATTACTTTTAAAGTATTAGTTTCTAAGTTTTGAAGACTTTTTCTTTCTTGATTTTCTTTAAATACACTGACTGTTAGAAAAGATAAAACACTTAATGCAATAAATAGAATTAATAAATACGAAAAAAAGAGTTTGTTTTTGATAGATTTCATTTTAAAATATATCCTATGTTTTTAATATTGTGAATATAGTTTTCATCATACATTTTATCAATTTTATTTCTAAGTCTATAAATATATACTTTTACTAAATTACTTGCATTGTTATAATTCATATCCCAAACATAATCAATAATCATACTTTCACTAAGCGTTTGATTTTGATTTTTCATTAAACACTCAAGTATGGCAAATTCTTTTGCCGTTAAATCAATGACTTTATCTTTTCTTTTTACTACTTTCTTTAAACTGTCTAAGCTTAGTTCCTTAAAAGTAAGAACAGAAGTATTTGATGTACCTCTTCTGCTTAAAGCACGAATTCTAGCTAAGAGTTCGTGTAGTGAGAAAGGTTTTTTTATATAATCATCCGCACCTGCATCAAGACCTGCAATAACATCTTCTTCTTCACTTTTAGCTGTTAAGATAATAATAGGGCTGTTGATTTTATGTTTTCTAACTTCTTTACATAATTCAATACCATTTATAAAAGGAATCATAATATCAAAAATCATTAAATCATAGGTATTATTGGTCGCTAAATAAAAGCCTTCTTTTCCATCACTTGCAATATCAACTGCATGGGCTTCTTCTTGTAAACCTTTTTTTAAAAAAGCGACAATGCTGGGATTATCTTCGACTAATAGTATTTTCATATTCTCTCATTTTTAGGCTATTTGTGATTTTAGTGTAGCTAAGTTTAGCAAACAAAGTAAAAATTAGAAAAATTTACTTTGTTCTTTTGTATATGTGTTCGCGCACATTATTAGGAGTTTTTTCTTTTAAAGGGATGTTTCTGCTTTATTTTTTAATCTTGTTCCAGTTGAATTACAAATATTTTTCCCTTGTCTCTTTTTGCTAAGACTTCTATTTCATCTCCTACTTTAAATTTATTATCTTGTATGATAAAAGTATCATCATTTACGATTACTTCTTTCCCATCTATAATCCATGTTCCATTTATTTTGCCAAGTGGTTTTTTTTCTAAGTTACCTTCAAAACTATAGTTAATACCTTTTTGCATAAAGACTCTGTTTTCATCTGAAAAATCTTCGAAATATGTTTTATGTTTTTCTCCTGCAAATAATGCAAAGGGTAATAATACCGCCAGTGTTCCTAGAGTGATTTTTGTTGTTTTCTTCATTTTCTATCCTTTTTTGTTTTGCTAAGAGTATTTTATAGGACAAGAGTAAATTCAAAGTGTATACAAAATGAATTTTTATTCATTTTAGAAAAGACCTTTAATATATAATAATATACTTTGTATTACAAAGTAAAATGTGATACAATATCTTTATTAGAAAATAAGGAGAGTAAAATGTTAATAAAAATGATTCTACTTCAAAGTCTTTTGTGTGTGAGTCTGTTTGCTACTACTGCTTTTGAAAAAGAGATTTATACTTTTGGGAACAGAGTATTAAAAACTGCTATTTGGTATCCTACTTTTGAGACAAAAAAAGAAGTATTTGCTTCCAATGCTGTTTTTAAAGGTTTTGAAGCAAGTAGTAACTCTGCAATAAAAGATGAAAAGTTTCCTCTTATTATTTTTGCACATGGTACAAGTGGCAATTGGAGAAACTTATCTTGGTTAGCCAATGATTTATCAAAAAACAATATCGTAATGGCTGCTAATCATCCAGGTTATACTTCAAGAGATTCAAATCCTAAAAGTGTTTTAAGAGTTTGGAAACAAGCAAAAGATGTGAGTTCTTTAATCACACAAGCACTAAATTCCAAATTTAAAAACAATATTGATAAAGATAAAATATATGTTTTAGGCTTTTCTTTAGGGGGATATACCTCCCTTGCTTTAAGTGGTGCAAAATTAGATATGAGTACTTACAAAGATTTTTGTGCAAAATTCAATGATAAAGCCTGTGAATATTTTAAAGAGGCGACTTCTATTATAAATAAAGAGTATCTAAAAGAATCAAGTCAAGATTTAAGGGATAAAAGAATCAAAAAAATAATTGCTTTTGCCCCTGGACTAATGCAATCCCTTACTAATGAATCTTTAAAAAATATCAGCATTCCTACTTTAATCATAGGCGCACAATATGATCATAATGTTCCTGTAGAAACAGTAATAAAAACAAAATTTACGTCCTTTTCTAAGACAATGATATACAAAGAACTAAAAGATGCCACGCACTTTTCTTTTATGCAAGAATGTACAGTAAATGCTCTTCCTATTTTGAAAGAGGAGAATGCGGAGTTTGTTTGTATTGATGGGAAAGATAGAAAGAGGGTGGATATTCATGAAGAAATAAAAATATTGGTTAAAGATTTTTTGAAGTAAAAAATCTTGATATAAAATAAGTTCTTTTTTAAGAGCTCTTGAAAGCTAGCGCATTCGTTCTTTTTCTTTCTTGATTGCAAGAAAGAAACAAAGAAGCAAAGCTGTGTTGTTGAAGGCTTACAGCTTCCCTCACTTATTATTTTGTATTTCTGCCCTGCAAAACTCGTTAAAATATGCTAAAGAGCATATTTCTTCACACTCAGACAGTTTCGGGCTGTTTCGAAACAAAAAATAAACGCTCGGCTTCAACAAAGGCAGAACCACGCTCCACGTTTTCCAAATAAATGATTTCTCTTTTTAAAGTAAGAATACAAGAAATAAATAAATCAAAGAAAAAAAATACATTCCCAACGGCTCTTTCCCTGACTTTGAGAAAGCTAAATCTTTTTATTTTTTAGCGAAAAAAGGTGAAAACTGATTGAACGTAAAGAAATGTGCTCTTTAGCACGTTTTAGTGCTAGCTAACAAATAAAAATATTTAGGAACCCGAAGGGCTTTATCAACTCGTCAGTTGCTTCTTTTTGTTTCTTTTTCTGACAATTAAGAAAAAGAAAAAAGCGCAAAGGTCACTTTGTATGAGCTCTTGAATAATATTTAGTATTCGATCCTGAAATGTAAAAGAGGAGATTGATTCTCAGGGTGTAAATTTTAAAAGAAGAGAATGCTCAGTTTGTTTGTATTGATGGGAAAGATAGAAATAGGGCGAATGATTTTTTGAGATAATAGAAATTTAGAGTAGGGACATGAAATCAGTGATTTTTACTGTCCGTAATGCGTCCACATTCTTGATATTCTAATAACTTTATCACTTTCTCTTACTTCATAAACAATTCTATGTTTAATATTAATTCTTCGAGAATATGAGCCACTAAGATTTCCTACTAGTTTTTCATAAGGAGGTGGATTTTGAAATGGATTTTTTTTAATAATTCCAATGAGTTTTTTGGCTTTATTTGCCAAATTAGCAGCTGACAATTTTTTAGCATCTTTTAGTGCAAACTTACTATATAGTATTTTGTATTCTACCATTCAATATCTTCACTAAACTCACTATCTTCTGCATTCATTGAATCTTGTATAGAAGATGCCATATTAGGTACAGCGTTTAAATATAAAGTTTCTTCTATTGCTTTCCAGTCTTCTTCACAAAGCATCACAACATTATTTCTTTTTCCAGTAATAAGTACGGGTTCATGTGTTTTTGCCGTTTCATCCATAACATTATAAATATCTGCTCTAACTTGACTTACTGACATAGTTTTTGTCATAAAAACCCTTTTGTTTGCTCTTTTCTATATTGTACTGAATATCGTACGTTATGTCAATAAGTACTGTCCAATGATTTTTTGTGTAAAAAATATTGTTAAAATAATCTTTTCTTTTAAGAGCTTGTGAAAGCTAGCACATTCGTTTTGTTTCTTCTTTTCTTGAAAAGAAGAAACAAAAGCGCAAAGGCCGCTTTGAAAGAGCTCTTAAATAATATTTATTATTCAATCTTAAAATATGAAAGTGGAGATTCCTTCTCATGGGTATAAACTAAATTATCTTTTTGTCGTTCTTTTAATTGCAACAAAAAAATGATATATAAACGCTGTCATTAAAAGCTTATGGACAATCCATGCCCAATAAAAAGCCCCATAATATATTGTTGATGTTTTGCTAAAAGGATTGGAGAACTTTAAAATATCATTCATCATTCAGGTAATTTGATTTACTCTAAAACCATCCATTGAGAGTAGTTCAAAATTAGCAAATCTATAAAATAATAAAGTAAACCCTATCATCCACAAAATAGGTAAAACCCAATTTTGACCAAAGTTTGAGAGTATTATAAAAAAATATTTTCATCAAATTGTATTTCTAGATTTTCTTCAATATTATTTGAATTTAAAGCTAAAAATACAAGATACTCTTTATTGTTTTTTGAAATCAATGAGATGCTTAGTGTAGGGATAAGCTACCTTCATTCTAAAACTTTAAATATTAGCATGAATTACTGTTATTTTAAACAGCTCTGAACTAAGTGCACCCAAAAATCCGCACCATCATTTAGAATTTTGTCATTAAAATCATATTTTGGATTATGTAAAGATATTCCTTCTGTTTCACCTTTCCCATTTCCAAGTAAGATATAAGCACCTTTTTTTTCTTTTAACATCCAGCCAAAATCTTCCGAGGTCATAACTTCTTTACTATTTGTAATTACTTTATGCTCACCTACAATTTCACCAGCTATTTTAGCCGCAATGTTAGCTTCTATTCTTGTATTTATTGTAGGGCAGAAGTTCTTGATGTAGGAAAATTCATAACTTACTTCATGTGATAAGCAAATTCCTTTTACAACACGATGCATCGATTCTTCAATTTGTTTTTGAACTTCTAAGCTTAGTGAGCGTGTATCTCCTTTTAGAATAACTTGACCAGGCACGACATTTACTGTTCCATTTGTAATAAATTCAGTAAAAGAAATAACAGCATTTTGCATAGGGTCTATATTTCTTGAAACAATATTTTGAATGGCACCTACTATTTGAGAGGCTATAACAATAGCATCTTTTCCAAGATGTGGCATAGCTGCATGATGACCTATGGCATTAATTGTTATTTCAAAATTATCTTCTGCTGCCATGACAGCACCTTCTTTTATTGCAAAATGTCCTGTTTGAAGGGAGGGAAAATTATGAATAGCATATATGCTATTTATATTAAACTTATCAAATAATCCATCATTTATCATAGCTTTGGCACCAAGTCCGTGTTCTTCTGCTGGTTGAAAAATGAAATAAACACTACCATTAAAAGTGCCATGTAAAGCTAGATATTTAGCAGCTCCTAACAACATAGCAGTATGTCCATCATGACCACAGGCATGCATTTTCCCTTTTTCTTTTGAACAGTGAGCAAAGGTATTTTCTTCTTGTATTTTTAAAGCATCCATATCTGCCCGAAGGCCAATACTATCTGTTCCTTTTCCTTTTTTTAAAATAGCAACAATTCCACTTTTCCCAATTCTCTCATGTACTTCTAATCCAAATTCTTTTAACAAACTAGCTACCATGGAAGAGGTATTATCAAGATTAAAATCTAATTCAGGTTTTTGATGTATTGCATGTCTCCACTCTTGCATTTGTTTTTGTAAATCTTTGGTAAAGTTTGTTTCAATTTTCATGGCTAGCCTTTATTTTATATTTTTTAACGTTACATCTAATAATACTTGTGCACCTTTTATCAAGTGCTCATCACTTGTATATTCTAGTGGATTATGGCTAATACCATCACGGCTTGGAACAAATATCATGGCAGAAGGTGCAATTCTTGAAACCATTTGTGCATCATGTCCTGCTCCTGAGGTTATTGTTTGATTAGAAAATCCAAGTTTATAAGCTGATTCTTCAATCTCTTGTGCTAATTGTTTATCAAATTGCACGGGTTCAAAACGAGCAAGAATAGAAGTTGATATTTTTACGTTTTCTTGTTTTTCTAGTTTTTTTAGATAATTTGTTAATTTCTCTTCTGCTTCTAAAAGTTCTTTTTCATTTGGATTTCTTAAATCAACGCTAATAACAGCTTTTCTAGGAATTACATTAATAACATTTGGTTGCATCTCTATTGAGCCAATGGTTGCTAATGTTGCTTTGTTTTCTAAAGCTAAGGTTCTTAAAAATACATTTATTAAAGAGGATACTAAACCTGCATCATGTCTTAAGTTCGTTGGTGTAGTTCCTGCATGATTTGCTTTTCCTTCAATTGTTATTTTCTGCCATGATATTCCTTGTAAGTTAATAACAACACCAATATCTTTTTTATGTGTATCTAAAATAGGACCTTGTTCTATGTGTACTTCAAGATATTTATAAGGTACTAGTTTTGAGGAATCAAAGTCTCCATAATAATTAATCTTTTTTAATTCATCTTTTAGTATTGTTCCATCTATTCCTTTTGTATTTAGAGCAACTTGTAAATCTAGTCCTTTTGCAAAAACTAAAGATCCCATCATATCTGGCTGGTATCTTACTCCTTCTTCATTTGTAAAAGCGGCAACTGTAATTGGACGCAAAGGAGTTATTTTAGCATTTCTAAAAGATCTTATAACTGCAAGACCTGCCAATACTCCATAACAACCATCTAATGCGCCTGCATTTTTAACAGTATCTATATGAGAACCAATCATTAAAGGTTTTTCATTTGTATTTGATGCAAGAGTAGCAAAAATATTTCCAATTTTATCAATTTTTATATCTAGCTCAAGTTCTTTCATCCACGTAACTACTTGGTCACGTCCTAGTTTTTCATCAGGGCTTAGAGCAATTCTTGTTCTTCCTTTGTTCTTTTCTTCTTTTCCTATATTTCCTAATACTTCAATTTGTTTAAGCAGTGTTTTTTCATCTATTGTTATTTCATTAGAACTTGGGTTTATTATTTCAGAAGCTTTTTTCCCAACTAACTTTTCATACATTTCTTCATCTGTATCTCCTTCTGTTCCAAAGAATAATATTTTAGAAGTTTCAGTAATGTTTAATTCTTTTCTTAGTTTTTCATCGCTTTGACTTATTAAAAATCCAGCTAAACCAGCAACAGCTGATTCTCCTGCAATTATTGGTCTAGAGTTATTAGCTAAAAGTTTCATGGTTTCAGGTATTGTTTCATCACTAATACTAATAAAAGAAGAAACAGTATTTTTTAATATTTCCCAAGCAACAGTTGAAATTTCGCCACAAGAAAGTCCTGCCATTATTGTTTCAAGCTCACCTTGAATTGTAATTGCTTTTCCATTTTTTGCACTTTCTAATAAACAAGCAGCATTTTTAGGCTCAACAATTACGAAAATTGGTGATTTTTTCCCATAGGTTTCATGAAAAAACGAAACAACAGCAGCAGCCATTCCTCCAACTCCTCCTTGTAAAAATACATGTGTAATTTCATTATTGATTTGTTTTATTGCTTCATCAACCATAATGGTATAACCTTGCATAACATCTTTTGGAACTTCTGTATAGCCCACATAAGAAGTATCTGATATTGTAAAATATCCTTTTTCTTTTGCTACTTTTGAAGCTAATATTACAGAGTCATCATAATTACCTTTTATTCTATTAACAACAGCTCCATATTTTGCAATTGCATCTTCTCTGTTTTTACTTACATGTGAGTGAATGAAAATTTCACACTTACAAGAAAACATTTGTGCAGCCCAAGCAACAGATCTTCCATGATTACCATCTGTTGCACAAGAAACAGTAATTTCACTTGTTATATCTTTATATGTTTGAGCAAGAAGGTCTTTTGAGTTTGCATTAATACCTTGTAGTTTTAGTTGCGCAAGTAATAAATTAGCAACAGCATAAGCACCCCCTAGTGCCTTAAAGCTTTTTAAACCAAATCTAGTACTTTCATCTTTGTAATAAATTTTAGCTACATTTGTTTCTTTAGCAATATGTTCTAAGTTAATTAAAGAAGTTTTTTTATATCCATGCCAAGAAGATATCTCTTTTTGCGCTTTTTCAAAGTTTTTTAAACTAAGAAGATCATGATTTTTATATTCTTCTATTTTTAAGTTTTTAACATTGTTGTATATGTTTGTAGTAGATGTATGTTGATTAAAGTTATACATGGTAATGTCCTATTTTTAAAATTAAGTATTATTCTATTACAATTAGTTATGACATGTCAAATAATCGATAATTATGGATTATCTTAAAGGAAGTTATATGGATGCACATCTTTTACGAATATTTGTTGTTGTAGCACGCAATAAAAGTTTTACAAAGGCTTCAAAAAAACTGCAAGTAAGTCAAACGAATGTTACTCTTCGTATAAAACAATTAGAGAAAAATATTGAGTTTAAATTATTTCACCGTATTCCTAAAGGTGTAGTTTTAACTAAAGAAGGAGAGAACCTTCTTCCAAAAGCAATAGAAATTATTAATAAACTAGATGAATTAAGTATTCAGATGCAGAATATAAAAGTGCAAAATTCACTTATTATTGCTTCTACTTTTTCAAATGCTTCTATGCGCTTATTTCCTTTTTTAAAAAGTATTAACAAGGATTACCCAGAACTAAAACTAGAATTAATAACAGATAATACTAATCCAATAACAAAAATGCTTTTAGAATATAAAGTTGATATTGGCTTTATTAATCATGAACCAATCAATAATGATTTAATGGTTTTACAGAAGTTCGAAAATGAACTTTTATTTGTAGAACCTAAAATTAAATGTAATAAGAATGCAATTTTAGCTCATGAAAAAAACTGTGCTTTTTACCTAGGAATGAAAAAATATTGTGATTATATTGAAAATTTTGATTATGAAACTATAGAAATAGCAGACTTTGGTGTAATTCTGTCTTGCGTAGAATTAGGTATGGGAAAAACACTGTTGCCCAAATCTATAGTTGAAAAGTTTGGATTTTTAGGTAAACTAAAACTCACTGCTATTGATAGCAAAGTTGTCTCAATCCCTACTTGTTTAGTTTGTAGAAAGGATTATAATCCAAAACAAAGCTTATACTTAAAGCAAATGAATATAGATTAAAATAAAAGATGCCACATGTGTTTCGTTTATGCAAGAATGCGCAGTTTGTTTGTATTGATGGAAAGGATAGGAAGAGGGTGGATATTCATGGAGAAATAAAAATTATAGTGAATGATTTTTTGAGATAAAATATACTAATAAAATAACTTCTTCTATTAAGAGCTCGTAAAAGCTAGCGCATTCGTTTTTTTTCTTCTTTTCTTGAAAAGAAGAAACAAGAAAGCAACTGCCAAGTTGTTGAAGGCTTGCAGCTTCCCTCACTTATTATTTTGTGTTTCTGCCCTGCAAAACTCGTTAAAATATGCTAAAGAGCATATTTCTTTACACTCAGACAGTTTCAGGCTGTTTCGAAACAAAAAATAAACGCTCGGCTTCAACAAAGGCAGAACCCCGCTCCACGTTTCTCTTATAATGTTTTTCTTTTGAAAAGTAAAAATATAAGAAATAAATAAATCCAATTAAAGCTCCATTCCCTACGGCTCTTTTCCTGACTTTGATAAAGCTAAATTTTTTTATTTTTTAGCGGAAAAAGGTGAAAACTGTCTGAACGTAAGAAATGTGCTCTTTAGCACGTTTTAGTGAGTTTTTGAGCCTAGCTAACAAATAAAAATATTTAGGCACCCGAAGGGCTTTATCATTTCGTCAGTTGCTTCTTTTTGTTTCTTTTTCTGACAATTAAGAAAAAGAAAAAAGCGCAAAGGTACTTTGTATGAGCTCTTTGAAATTATGATTCAACGCTATTTATAAAAAGTAGAGATTAACCTCTTGAGTATAAGAAAAGTTTTTTAAGTTGGAATCTATCCCCTTAATTCGGAGAATAAAGACTGAATAACGAGATAAAATATTAAAGTAATTTTAATAGTTTTTGTATAATTTAGATAACATTATTAAATAATTTATATTAGGATTAATTAATGTTGGACTCTTTCGAAAAGAAAATCATTTCTCAATATCAAATACATTATTATTTTAATGATAGTAGTCATACTATGGATGCTGTAATTCAAAACAAGGCTGAAAAAAGTTTTTTAGAAGTAATTAAAAAAATCGGAAAACTTTCACATATTGATATTCAAATAGAAATAGTACCATTAGATGATGGAGGATTAATACAAAAGTTTGTATTTTCAACTATTGCTACAACTATTGCTACTACTGCCTTATATTTTGCTCCTTCTATTAATGACATAGTAACTTTCCATTTTACGAAAAATGAAACTTCCATTCTACTTAAAAATAAAATATTAGAAGAAACATTAAAAGGTGCTAAATTAGATAATGAAATGAAAGAAAGAATATTAGATAATTTAGAGTTTAATAATAAAGTACAATATGAAATTGAATCTCAATTATCTAATATATTGGATAGTAAAGAAATATCAAAAAATGTTTCAAATTATTATAAACAAATTAGCAATATTAGTAAAATGACAAAGGTTAGTTTTCAGGAAATCAATAATTTAAGTGAAGAATATTACGTTGAAAAAAAAGACTTTAGTTCATATATCATGGAAGATACTAAAATTGAGGAAGATAAAATATATGTAAAAATTGAGTTAATCTCAGCAGTTTTAACAAATGATACTTACGATTGGGTTGGAAAATACAATAATGATATTATAAAATTTAGTATGGCGGATACTAAATTTAAAAATGATGTAAACGATGGTAAATACAAATTTGTAAATGGTAGTTATATAATTTGTGATTTACATATTAGCTCAAGATTTGATGAAGATGGTGAAAAAACTGGAAATAGTAAATATTCAGTAAGCAATATTTCTGTAGTTAAAGATTCAATTGCAAAAAGAACTACACTTTTTGGAAGAAAACGATTTATTGAAAAATTTGACAATATGGAAAAAGATTTGTTCAGCAATTAAAACAATAAATTAAGATAACGACACTTTAGATAAAAATTCAAAGTAACTCCATCTTCAAAGTATTTCTAGTAGTTGATAGATGAATCTTTATTCGCATTCTTACATTAAAAACACCCTTAAACGCTTTTTGTGGTTCCTTCTTCTAATTTCTGGATAGTATACTTATTCAAATATTTCGCTAATGAAACAAATTACCCTAAAATTTTGGTGCAATTGAAATCAATTGTAAACTACTCTTCTTTCCTCTGTGCTTTATACAACCACTTTTTTTTATAATTTAAACGAGTATCCACATTTCCTGAAATAAAGTTCCAAACAATAAGTCCCTTGTTATCAACTTCAACTATTTCATCTCTACTAGTTATGAGTGTATTTCCATTCCTTAATCTTTGAATACCTCGAATAGTTTTGAAATCATTTTTTTCAAATTGCCAAACAATCTTTTTTGTTTCAAAATTATATTCTATTGCTTTATGAGGTTGTCTTACTGCAAATAATAAATTTCCATTTGGTAAAAACGTAGGTTCATGTGGGTTTTTACCAAAGGCTTTTAAATCAAATTTCCTTATAATATCTCCCTTAGGTGAAACAATTACCACTAAAGAAAAGTTACGTAAACTTATAAGAGTATTCCCATTCTCAAGTCTTTTTGCTGAGTTCACATGGGTCCATCCACCTTTGTTTATATCTGTATAGGGGGAATGATTCAATACCTTTTTAGCTTTCCATTGCCATACGAGTTCACCTTTTTTATTAATTTCTTTAACTTGAGAATCATCTTTTTTATCCCAGCTAATAACAAAAAGAGTATTTCCATTTTTTAAGCGATTGGCATCATGGGTAACTTTTCCCTGATAGGACCAAACAATTTTTTTATCTCGATTAACTTCATAAATTCCTGCATGAGGTAATACAAATAATATATTATCATTATCCAAATATTTCACATCAAAACCGCTTCCTGCACGTCCTTTTGATACAATATTTGAAGGAACAAAATATTCCCATGTAATCTCGCCATTATGGTTTATTTCAACAATTTTGGGTTTATCAAGTAAATCAGCAAAAATTGTATTTCCTTTTTGTACCAAGTCCTTTTTATAAATACTGACTTTATATCCATCTTGTGCAAATGCCATACTTGAAAATACACACATTGACAAAAAATACATAAAAGTAAATATACTTTTCACGCTTTCTCCTTTTTAAATTTAAGATTATCACAAATATTATTAAGTAAGAATAAAAAATAAAGAGGACAAGGAAAGGGAACATTCGTCTTTAAAACTATACTAATACGAGTGAATTCTTATTTTAATAAATAAATATAAACCATAATAAATTTGAATTATTTCCTTAAAATAGAAAAACATTAACTTGATATGGCTATCATATCCCCTAAATGAATATCCATCCCCAAGGACATATATGACACATCAAAATAAAATGACAATTATTAAAGAACTGCAATCTTCTTTTCTTAAAATCGCATCTGAAAAAAAGAAATTATGGTGGGAAAAATACATGAGAAATGTTATTAACTTTAGAGGAGTTGGAATTCCTGATATTAGAAAGATGCAAACAGAGTGGTATAAAAAACATTTAGAACACTTAAGTTATAAAGAACAAATTGAGATAACACTTGAATTCTTTAGACAAGATTTAGCAGAAGATAAACTAGCGGGAACTTTATTATTGCAAAACTACTTATTTGATAAAGTGTCTCTTTCTTATATGATAGAACAATATGATGTGATTTTTAAAGAAGAGCTAATTTATGATTGGAATATCTGCGATTGGTTTTGTGTAAGAGTATTAAGCGCTACAATCAAAAAATATGAAAGAGATGCTGCTAATATTATTTCATCTTGGAGTAATGATCCTTATTTATGGAAAGCAAGAGCTTCTGTTGTTGCTTTCATTGGTTTAACTAAAGAGGATAAGTATTATTCTCATATCTTTGAAAATTGTTCTGTGTTAATACAAAGAGAAGAGAGGTTTGCTAAAACTTGCGTGGGTTGGATATTACATGATATATATAAAGCAGATGAAAAAGTTGTTTTTGATTTTGTGAATAAATATTTAAAATACTTTGACAAAGAGAGTTTAAAGAATGCTTTAAAATATGTAGATAAAGAAGTGCAAAAAAAGTATTTATTAAAGCTATCTTAGAATAAATGAATATATGCAGACGAGCACTTCTAAATTAAAAAAACATTAGAATCTTTTTTGATTGTACTGTCTATTGTGTTTTACATATACAATCTTTATTATTATAAGAATAATCAACAATCTCATGTCTTGAATTTTCTTGAAACTTACAACATTCATTAAAAATCTTTTTTAGTTTTTCTTTGGCTCTTTTCGAAGTGGATTTTACGCTTGATAAATTCAAGTTTTTTTCTTTGGCATATTCAACCAAAGACTTCTCTTTTAAATACACTTCATTTAATAGCTCTTGCTGTTTTAAAGGTAAGTCTTTAAGCAAAGTAGACAAACAACAAGACAATTCACTTAACACTGATTCTTCTTGTTCTTCTTCAAAATACAGCTCATAGTTTTGCGTTGTTTTCATCTGGTTTTTTCTGTAATAATCTATTATTGTATTTCTTGCTATTTTATACAACCACGCTTGTATATTCTCATCTTCTTTAATATCTTCTATATTGCTATAGGCTTTTATAAATACTTCATGCAATAAATCTTCTGCTGTGCTTTTATTTGAAACATGTTTTAAAATGAAATATAAAAGTGCTTTTGAAAATTTAATATAAGCTTCTTCAATTTTTTCTTTCATAATAACTCCTTCTATAGTATAAGACGAAAAAGTAAATAAAAAGTTGCATTATTACAAGAAAAATATGAAATTTCTAAAATGCAACCTTTTTTCTTCTTTTACGTCTTAGTAGTGAAGACAAAAATAAAGGATAAAAGATGAAAAATAATTGTTGTGAAAATATAAAAAACTGTGAGTGTGAAAACTGTGAGTGTGAATGTACTTGTTCAAGTGAAAACACTTGTGTGTGTGAATGTAAAGATTGTTGTAAAGATAATACTTGTTGCAAGCAGGATGCTTGTTGTAGTTAAAGAAAAGGAAGGTATTTATACTTTCCTCTTTTTCAAAATTAATATTATTAAATATTTATTTACAATAAATCTAGCTAAATATGTGGGTTTATTGTAAATAAATTTTATTACTTATTTAAAGAAAGTAAAAGATTATAATGTTATGATGTTCTGATATTATTATCTACTGTGAATATAAAGGATTTCTATTGTTAAAAAATTTAAGTATTAAATTAAAACTAATTGCTGCATTTTCTCTTATTGCTTTACTTGTATTGTCTTTAAGTACGTATAATATCTTTGCTTTGTCTAAATCCAATGATGGTTTTACAAAATATAAAGAACTCTCAGGGCATAGTTTAGAGGCGGATAATATTCAAAGCAATATGCTAATGTTACGAATGAATGTAAAAGATTATTTAACAAATCCTGTTCAAGAAAAAATTGATCACTTTGATCACTATTATAATAAAACAAAACAAGCCATAATCAAAGCAAAGAAAAATACTAAAAATATCAAGAGAAAAAAACTGGTAAAACTGCTTGAAGAAAATTTAAACATTTATAAAGAAAGTTTTTATGAAGTAGTAAATTTAATGAATAAAAGAACAAGTATTTTTAATGATAATTTAGAAGTCAATGCCAACAAAATAGAAAAACATTTAAAAGATGCTTTGAACGATGCAAGTGCTTTAAGTGATTTAAAACCTGCCCTAGGTGTTGCTAATACAATAGAGATATTATTAGAAGCACGTCTTTATACTTCTAAATTTTTACAATCAAGTTCGAATGAAGACTCTGTTCAAATACGTAAAAGATTGTATGCTTTACAGCAAAAAATTGAAAATGTTGAAGATGAACTGGATGATGATGATATTATTGATAAATTAGAAGAAGCCATTGCTTTTGCTATAAAATATGCAAAAGGAGCCAATGATATTGTAAGTATTGTAGAAAGCAGAAACGATGTTATAAATAATAAATTAAATGTTTTAGGGCCCAAAATTGGAGAATTAACACAAGATATAAAAGTTTCTATTAAAAAAGAGCAAGATAAAGCAGGTTTAAGTGTTCAAGCATTAAATGCTGACATTCATTCCAAAACACTTATTGTATCAGCTATTGTTTTACTCCTGGTACTTATTTGTGCTATTACTATTCCTGCTTTAATATCAAGAGGCTTAAATGCTCTTAATAATGGAATAATGAATTTATTAAATTCTAATGATGTAACATCACGAGTAGAAGTTTTATCCAAAGATGAGATTTCTAAGATTGCACTTAACTTTAATAAATATCTTGACTCTATTGAAGAGAGTTTAAAAGAAGATGCTAAAGTTATTGATGATGTTAAAAGGGTGGTTTCTTTAGTTAAAATTGGGCAGTTAAATCATGAGGTAAAAATCAAGTCTAAAAATGAGAACTTAAATGATTTAAGTCTTTTATTTAACGATATGATGAAAGAGTTAAGTTCTAATATCTCAGATGATATAAATAAAATTACTACTGCGCTTAATAAATATTCTAAACTCGATTTTAGACACAGAATTACTAATGCTAAAGCCAATGTAGAACTGGGCTTAAATTCATTAGCCGATACGATTAATAAAATGTTACTAGAGAATAAAACAAATGGTCTTACTATTAATCAAAGCTCACAAGGTTTATTATCTAATGTTGAAAAACTAAGTGTTTCTTCTAATGAATCAGCTGCTTCTTTAGAAGAAACATCAGCAGCCTTAGAAGAAATCACTTCTATTATTGTAAGCAATACACAAAATGTTGTTAAGATGTCAGATTTTGCTAATAAATTGTCTCACTCTTTAAGTGATGGTAAAAAACTAGCGCTTGAAACAACTTCTTCTATGGAAGAAATTAATGAAGAAGTCATTGCTATTAAAGATGCTATTTCTGTTATTGATCAAATTGCTTTTCAAACGAATATTTTATCCTTAAATGCAGCCGTAGAAGCCGCAACAGCAGGCGAAGCTGGAAAAGGTTTTGCAGTAGTTGCTCAAGAAGTAAGAAACTTGGCTTCACGAAGTGCAGAAGCTGCAAGTGAAATTAAAAACCTTGTTGAAAGTGCAAGTATAAAAGCTGATGCAGGTAAACGTATTGCAAATAAAATGATTGTGGGTTATGAAGATTTAAATAAAAATACAGATAAAACAATTGAATTAATTAATGAAATAAAAACAGCCTCAACAGAACAACAACATGGAATTGAACAAATTAATAATGCCGTAACACTCTTAGATAACCAAAGTCAGCAAAATGCTAATGTAGCCAGCCAAACAAAAGAAATTGCTATTAAAAGCCAAGAAGTAGCAAAAATGATTATAAACAGTGCGAATGAAAAAGAGTTTATTGGTAAAGAAGATTTAGCATAAGTAGTATTCCTATATTTTTTGTATATGTTAAGTTTTTATTAATTCTAAATTATATAAAATAGCGTATACATAAGGAAAAAATATGAACGAAAAAAAGATTTTATTAATTATTGTTTTTAATGTAATTATTATTATTTGTGAAGTGGTCTTTGGTTTTATCTCTAACTCTTTTGCTTTAATCGCTGATGCTTTGCATAATACAGGGGATGTTTTAGCTGTTATTATTACGTATATTGCTTTAAAACTAGGATCTAAGAAGTTTTCTTATAAATTTACTTTTGGTTATATACGAGCAGAAATGATGGCTGCTTTTGTAAATACCTTGTTTTTATATATCACTATGTTTGTAATGATATATGTAGCAATTGAGCGTTTTTTTAATCCTTTGGTAATAGAGCCTTTATATATGATTACTGTTGGCTTTATTGCTTTTATTGCTAATGGAATCTCTGCTTATATCTTAAATGGAATGGGTGTATCTTCTTGTTCTTCACATGATCATTCAGATGAAGCAACACAAGCAGAAACACATGGACATAAACATGAGCATCACCATGAAGATGCGAATATTAAATCAGCTTATTTGCATATGTTAAGTGATGCTTTAATCTCTTTAGGTGTTGTTATTGCTGGGATTTTTATTTATTTTTATGAGATTTATTATATTGATTCTGTTTTAACCATTGTTTTTTCTGTTTATATTCTTTTTCATTCTTATTCTTTATTGAAAAAAAGTTTTTTATCTTTAATGGATGTGAATACTACTAATATAAAAGAAGAAGATTTAGATAAGTTGATTTTATGCCATGAAAACATAGAAGAGTATCATGATTTGCATATAATAAAACCAAGCTCAAAATATTCTTTTATTTCTTTTCATTTGGTTTTAAAAAACAAAGAACTATCTCTGGAAGAAGTTGAAAAAATAAACAATAAAATTAGAGCCAAACTAAAAGATTTGGGTTTTAATCATATACTTATTCAAAGCGATACCTTAAGTTGTAAAGACAATGAAAAAAATTGTTATTTAAATACTTAGAATTTAATTTAAAAATGAAGCTTGATATGATAAAATTCCTTTAAAACTTACTTAGGAAAATACATGAGTGCATATCAAAAATTAGTTTCTAAATATGAACGAATTCATCATTTATCCCATATGGCTTCTATTGTAGGCTGGGATCAACAAGCTATGATGCCAAGTGGCTCAAATGAAGCACGTGCTAAAGCTATGGCTGAGTTTGGAGTACTTTTGCATGATATTAGTACAGATAGGGACATTGGGCTTTTATTAAACGATGCACAAGGTGAAAACTTAAGTACTTTGGAAAAAGCATCTTTACGTGAAATGAAGCGAAGTTATACACTGGAAACAACGCTACCAAGTGATTTACAAAAAGCACAAAGTCTGGCCCATTCTAAATGTGGACATGCCTGGAGAGAACAAAGAATTAATAATGATTGGAAAGGTTTTTTACCTAACTTAGAAGAAGTTATTAAACTCTCACGTGAAGAAGCCAATATTAGGAGTGAAGCTACAGGTTTAAGTCCTTATGATTCTTTAATGGATTTATTTGAACCAGGAATGAGAAGTGAAACCTTAGATGGTATTTTTTCTGAAGTTAAAACGTGGTTACCAAGTTTGATTGAAAATATTGTCGAAAAACAAAAATCACAAAACTATATAAAACCCGAAGGACTTTATGTCATTGAAGCTCAAAAAGAGCTGGGTATTAAAGTTATGAAACACTTGGGCTTTGATTTTAATAAAGGAAGAATAGATATTTCAACTCATCCTTTTTGTGGGGGAGTTCCAGAAGATGTAAGAATGACTACAAGGTATAGTGAAGATGATTTTATTCAAAGTTTGATGGGGACTATTCATGAAACAGGACATGCTTCTTATGAACAAGCTTTACCAAAAGAACTCTTAGGCCTTCCCATCGCCCATGCAAGGTCAATGGGAATACATGAAAGCCAAAGTTTATTTTTTGAAATGCAAATGGGACGAAGCTCTGCTTTTTTAAAATCTATTCAGCCTTTTATTATAGAAGCTTTTGGAAATAACAAAGCCCTAGAGTTAGATAATTTATGTAAAATATATTCTCGCGTTAAACCTGCTTATATTAGAGTAGATGCAGATGAGGTTACTTATGCTTCTCATGTAATTCTTCGTTATGAAATTGAGAGAGCGTTGATGAATAATGAAGCGCAAGCAAGTGATATTCCTGATATGTGGAATGAAAAAATGCAAGCTTCTTTGGGATTAAGCACAAAAGATAATTTTAAAAATGGTTGTATGCAAGATGTTCATTGGACAGAAGGTTTAATTGGATACTTTCCTTCTTATACGCTAGGAGCTATGTATGCCGCACAAGAATTTGCAAGTGTTAAAAAAATACATCCTAATATCAATGAAGAAATAGCAAAAGGGGATTTTTCACAAGTACAGGCTTGGTTAAGACAAAACATTTGGCAAAAAGCAAGTTCTTTAGAAACAAATGATTTAATCAAAGAAGCAACAGGGGAAGTGTTAAATCCAAAATATTTTAAAAAACACTTAGAAAACAGATATTTATATAACAATCAATAAAAAGGAATAATATGAGCCAAGTAGTAGTTGTAGCAAAAGTAAAAATTAAAGAAGAGTTTTATTTAGATGTGTATGAGGAACTTTTAAAAGTATATAAATATACCCAGGCAAATGATGAGGGGTGTATTCAATATGATTTACACAGTGATGAAGACGATAAATATTCTTTTGTATTTGTAGAAACATGGGAAAGTCAAGAAGCCTTGGATGCACATATGCAAACAGAGCATTTTTTAGACTTTGTTAGAAAAGCGGCTGAAAAACTTGAATTATTAGAAGTAAAAAGACTGGTTAAAATAAACATTTAATAGGTCTTTCATTTTGTAGAAAAAAAACTTCTTTTTTTTTTCGACAAAATACTTTGTTTCTCAAGATATTTTCTTATATGTTTTTGTTGTTGAAGGTATTTTATTGAACGCAACAATACAATCTCTTTAAGAATCTCTTTTTTATAGTTATTCAATAAACGTCCATCAATTTTTAAATCTATACATTGTACTAAATCATCCGGTGTAAATGTTTCTGCACATATAAAAATCAATAAATCAGGATAAGATTTCCTAAGTTTTATTAACTCTTCATAAAGATTAGGACTTTGATCTTTATTAAATAATACTATGTCAATATGACTAAACTTTATAAAATCCTTTAAAGCACTTTTTTGTGAATAAGTTATGATACTGTTAAATTCCTCATCAAATATTTCTTTTAATGTAGAAGGTATTATCTTTGACCCAAAACATATATTTAACTGTTTTTTATTCTTCTCTTGGTACATGAAAATCTCTCTTTTTAAGACAAATACATTAAAAAATAATATTTATATTTTATATATATGTTAATAAATAAAATATGCAATTAATATTATTTATTTTAATATTATAATTTTAACTACGATTATATCATAGTTTTTTAGAAAAATTAATATTATTTTTAATTTTATCTCATAAAAAAAGTAAAAATAATTTAAAATGTTTGCTTCTTTATTGCTTTTAATTCTAATAAAATAATATTTATTTTTTTCTAAAAATAAGAATGAAAAATGTTGCATCTCTTTACAAGTAAGAATAAAAAATACTATTGTTTTAGTATATGCTCTTGCTTTTATTGAAAAGCTTGAAATAGGGGGACTTATTACAAATTAGATTATCTTTTATACGTTTTTTGTTGTATACTATATAAACAAAAAGGACAACTATGATTTCTGCGATATCTTCAAGTGCTTCTCTGATTCAAAGTGCATCTACTGTACAACCGAAACAAGAATTAAAAGAAGATCAATTAGCGTATGTATCATCTGTTCTAGAAGACTATGATTCATCTGCTTTAAGTGATGCTGATGCACTTGAAATAGTAGCAAACTTTTCACAAGCAGGAATCACTCCTTCACGGGATTTAGCCAATGCAATATCTGATGCGGGTTTTTCTGCTTCCCAAATTGGGGAACTAGCAGCAGTTACTGGAATATCTGCTAATTCTTTTGATTCAAGAGGTGCAGGTGCTCCACCACCTCCTCCTCCTGCTGATACAGTAGAAGAGGAAGAAGAACTTACTCAAATTTTATTGGATTTATTAGATGCAAATGAAAAAGAAAATAAAGAGGAAGAAGAACCTCTATCTTCAAGATCCGAAAATACGTCTTTTGAAGAAATCTTAGACCTAAGCAGCAAAATTGTAGCCTTAAATGAAAATTCTAAAGACAAAGTTTTAGAACTTTTTGAAAAATACAATGAAAATGAAAATGATTTATCAAAAGAAAATGTACAAAAAGTAGTACAAAATTCTTTAAGTCAGATTTTAAACGATACTAACAACTATACTCCAACTTCGTTTTACGTATAAATCCATTGATTTTTTACTTAAGTAAGGATTATAATGAACGATAATCCCACTGCAAAACTAGCCTTTAATATGCTGCAAGAGAGCATGAACAGTTATTTTCCTCTTTCCCCTGAAACATGGAAAAGCCTTTTAGATATTTCTTTTTTTGAAGAAATTAAAAAAGGAGATGTTATTTGTTCTATTAATGATGTACCTAAGTATTTTTCTTTTGTATATAAGGGTTTGTTGCGCTCTTATATAATTGATGATAAAGGAAAAGAATACAATAAAAACTTTTTTGATGAGGGTACGTATCCTGGTTCTATGGTTGCTTTACTTACAAATTCTTTTTCCTTATTTGAAATCCAAGCTTTAGAAAACTCTTTAATTATACATATTGATTTTAAAGCGTACAGACAATTATTAATACAGGCAAATGATTTAAAATTATTTCAAATATATTATCTTGAAAAAAACTGGTTGATACATAAAGATGCAAGAGAAGTATCTATTGTACAAGACGATGCCCAGGAAAGATATGAGGATTTTTTAATGAATTATTCTTCTTTGGGAGCAAGACTTTCTCAATTTCATATTGCATCTCACTTAGGTATTACGCCTACTCAATTAAGTAGAATTAGAAAAAAACAACAATAAATCAACATATGTACATGATATAAAAAACTAAAAATTATATACTTCTTTTAAGAAAGGATAAATATGATTTTAATGGTTTTTGCATTTTTAGCAGGTATTGCTTTAGCAATACAAGCAACACTTAATTCGTCCTTGGGGCAATTGTTACAAAACTCTTTATTAGCTACGCTGATAGCTTTTGGGGGTAGTTTTGTTTTTACTACTTTGGCTTTTTATGTATATGTAAAAGAGTATCCAAGTATTGCCCTTATAAAAGAGGTCCCTTGGTACTTGTGGTTTTCAGGTTCTTTTTTATCTGCTTGTGCTTTGGCTTTATTTTATTATTTAATTCCTAAAATTGGTATTTTGCCTTTGGTTTCTTTCTCACTTGCGGGACAACTGTTTTTTTCAGTTGTTTGTGGCCATTTTGGATGGTTTGACTTACCTGTTACTACACTTGGAACAAGTAAAATATTAGGAGTTGTTTTAATGTTAATGGCAATTTTTTTAATTAATAAAGGTTAATAATGAATACCGTAAATATCAATGAAAAAAACATCAATAATCTGCTTGCATTATTTTCATTAATGGGCATAGATAAAAGAAAAAATAATTTGAAATTCTCTAAATCATGGCCTAATAAATTGTGGTTTGAATATGATTATTCACAAAATGATTTATTAAATGCAATACATGAAGCTAAAAATAATGAGAGAACATTAGCTATTCCTTTATGGAATAAAGATCCTTTCTACGACGATTACATAGCGTTATTTGAAAAAAACAAGATGAAAATTTCTTTTGAACAAATTGGAATGTCTTTAGATTTAAAAGCACAAAAGTCTTTTGAAAGCAGTGAAGAAGATGTTCAAGTTATAAATAAAAGTGAAGATATATCTGCTTGGGTAAATATTGCATCTTCTTCTTTTTCATATGTAATCAATGATGAAATTATTAAAGAGGTAGCCAAAAATCCCAAAGCTACACTTTTATTAGCTTACAAAAATAAATTTCCTGTTGGTACTGCTTTATTATATGAACACGATAATGTTTTAGGTGTTCATTTAGTGGGTGTTCCTAAAGAGCATAGAGGTAATGGTCTAGCATATAATATAATGTTAGAAGCAATTAATATAGCAAAAAGAAAAGATATTAATTATATGACCTTGCAAGCTTCTGTTTTGGGTTTAGGTATTTATAAACGCTTGGGATTCAAGGAAGATTTTATTATGAAAAATTATATTAAAGAATAAATCTTTTTTTGCATCTATTTGTTTTTTTTTACGTCTACTAAGTAGAGAGTTATAAATTAAATGTAATTGATTTGTTTCTTCTTGTATACTAGTATTAAGGAAGTGTAAATGTCACTTATTTTTGCAATGATGGTTTTCTCATTTGTTATGTCTATTAGTCCAGGGCCAGTTAATATAATAATTGTTTCTTCTTCTATCAACAATGGTTTTAAAGCAAGTTTTCCTTTTCTTTCAGGTGCTACGATTGGTTTTACGTGTTTGCTTGCTTTTATTGCTTTTGGTTTTATTAATATGATTGAAGAATTCCCGAGTATTTTTTCTTACCTTAGTGTTTTAGGTTCTGTTTTTATTGCTTATATGGGTTTTAAAATACTCTCTTCAAAAGCAGCTGTGCAAATAGATAATAACAAGAATCAACCTAAATTTTATGAAGGTTTTATTTTACAATGGTTAAATCCTAAAGCATGGATGGCTTGTGTATCTGGGGTATCTATGTTTTCAAGTTCAAGTTACAATTTAATGATTTTTATATTAATCTATTTTATTATTTGTTATATGTCTTTGAGTTTTTGGGGATTTCTTGGGCAAAAGATTACGATTTTATTTAACAGTGAATTTAAATTAAAAGTATTAAATACTATAATGGGTTTATCATTGATTATAATTGCTGTGTATTTATTAGTAGTTAATCTCAAATAAGGAATAAGATGGAAGATACGCAAGAAATATGGAAAATCTACCACAAACAACTCTTGGGTTTTATTAGCTCAAAAATATCTAATAAAGAAACAGCACAAGATGTTTTACATGAGGTATTTATAAAAATACACTCTAAAATGCACACCTTAAATGATATAACAAAAATGCGTGCATGGATATATCAAATTACAAGAAATACTATTATTGATTATTACAGAAAAAATAAGAGCAAAGAAGAAATTCCTTTATGGGTGGATGAAGAATTTCAAAACAGCGATGAAGTACTCAAAGAAGAGCTCTCTTTTTGTTTGGGTTATTTAATTGGAAAACTACCGCAGAAATATAAAACGGCTATTCAAATATCTGAAATTGAAGGTAAAACACAACAAGAGCTCGCTGATTATGAGAATATTACCTTAGCAGGTGCAAAATCAAGAGTACAAAGAGGAAGAGATATTTTAAAACATATGATATTTGATTGTTGTGAACTTGAAATTAATAAAGTTACAAAAAATATGGAACTCAATGTAAAAGATGAAGAAAATTGTATTTTGGTTCAAGAAAAAAAGATTTCTAATAGTTAAATATTTACCACGTTTAACACAAAGTTTGCACAGTAAAACGCTATAGTTTTCTGTATTTATTTAAAAGGAAATTATATGATAAAAAAATTACTCTTGACATTGCTTTTAACGTTTAATATTGCTTATGCAAAAATGCAAACTATGAATGAAACCCAGTTACATGAAGATATCTCTAAGGGTGTAGTTGTAATTGATATTAGACGTGCAGATGAATGGAAAAAATATGGAATTATTAAAGGCAGTAAGTTAATAACTTTTTTTGATGAAAAAGGAAATTATGATATTAATGCATGGCTTAATGAATTTAAAAAACTCGTAAAAACAAAAGATCAAAAGTTTGTTTTAATATGTGCTCATGCAAATAGAAGTAAAGTTGTTGGTAATATGTTGGCTGATCAATTAAAGTATACGAAGGTATATGATTTAAAAGGTGGAATTAATTACGGTTGGTTGGACAAGGGCTTAAAAAGTGTTCAAATAAATTCAAAATAAATAAATATTCTGAATTATTCTTTTACAAATTTTTCGATTTGTGTTGCAAAATAAACAGGGCATTCTAACATAACGTAGTGTCCTGCTTCTTGGCATTCAACAAGAGAAATATTTTCATATATTTCTTCAAATAAACGTTTCACTGTTTTAAGTGAAAAAATGACAAAATCATATTTTCCTACAATAATAAAAATAGGAAGACTTAGTTTTTTTGCTTCTTCTTTAAAATCTGTTTCTAAATACATCTTCATATAACCCACTCTTGCTTCTATCCTAGAAGCACTTGTAGCCATTTGTATTCTATTTTTAACCCATGTTTCATTATGTCGAATGCTAGCGCTTCTAACTATGTTTTCTATGTTATTTGGATCATTTTGCATATCATTCAATAATTTATCTTGAGATTTTTTACTCACTTTAATACCCGCAGGTGAAATAGGTGAAATTAAGATTAATGTAACAATATTATTGGAAAGTAGGGCTATATTTTGTGCAATCATAGTAGACATCGAGTGGGCTAATAAATGTACGTTTGTAAGCTCTAGTGCCTCAAGTAAGTTTGTTATATCTTTTGAGGCTTCTTGGCAGGTATATTCACCTTTTGAATCATAGGATAAACCATAGCCTCTTAAATCTACTAAATACAAAGTGTGTTTTTTTAAATCAAAGTAGGGCAAAGAGTTTGTATAGTTTTCATGATTTCCCATAAGCTCATGTAAACAAACTATATTTATTTTTCCATTGCCTACTTTTTTATATCCCAGTTCAATCATTAAAGCTCTTTTTGTGTCAATTTTATTGAAACTTGTCTTAATCTAAGATATTTATTAGGCATTTATTTTATTTTAAAAAAAAGTGTAGATTATTATGAAATTTGTATTTAAAGAATTGGAATTATTAAGTATTATTTAAAATTTAAGATAACTTTATACAGAAGTTCACTTTTTGCTAATTCGCCAAAGTCTCGGCTATCAATACTAAAAGCATTTTCACCTTTTACGTAATAACCCTTGTCATTTATAGCAGTTACTCTTTTAATCATCATACCTACATTAGGTCTTTTAAAGAGAACAAAGTCATTGATTTTGATGGGATTTAAAAAAAAAGGTTTCATGCAAAAAACCACTTGTCCCTCTTTTAAAAGAGGAAAAAGTGATGAACCTTCAATCTTGAAGAGTTTAAACATTACGCAGGAACGATAATTTCTTCGTTTGGTAAATAATTTGCTTTCATTTTTTTAGTAGTTACACCTTTGATTTCCCAGAAAATTTCTGCAAATCTGTTTACTGCATCTAATAATTCTAAGGCTTTAGCTTTAGAAACATGTTGTTTATTAGCTGAACCTAACATCATGATGTTATGAACTAATCCATGAATTTCTGGATATGCTTCAACTTGTGGACCTTTAATAAAATCTCCCCAAATAATTCTAACTTCATGTTTAACTTTTTCAGCTTCTTGTTCTTTTGTTGCAATATGTCTTGAAATACTGTTAACATAGTTTAAAGAATCACTTTTTTCTAAACCTTCCATTAAATCTACCATTCTAATTACACTTAGTGCTGCAATTTGAGCCACTAATGGATCATAGATTCCACAAGGTACATCACAATGAGCTTTTGCTGTTTGTATTTTAAACATTTTTTATCCTTTGAGTTTGTTTATCATAGTTTTTATTTTAAGATCGTATGCTAAAGATAAGGCAGTATTGCCTAAATAATCTTCTTGCATTTTATCTGCCCCACATTCTAGTAAATAATCGATTAAATGTATCTTATTGTATAAAACTGCATAAATCAAGGGACTTGAATTTAAGTCGTCCTTTTTGTTAATATCTTCGCCATTTTCTACTAATAGTTCCAATAATTCAAGATTATTTTTGTATACTGCGTAATGAAGTATGTGTAAGTTTTCTATGGTTTTAACTGTTTTGTTGATACCTAAAGACAATAATATTTTAGCTGCTTGTGTATTATTAGAATAAACAGCCCAAAAAAGTGCATTTCTGCCTTTATGGTCTCTTATATCTATATTGGCTCCACGTTTAATGAACTCTTCTATCTTTTCATTTAAGTTAGATGTAACTGCTTCAAATAAAACGCACCAACCACTTGCATTTTGGATATTTATGTCAGCACTGTTTAATAGAAGTTGATTAAATGTTAAATCATTGTCAATATTAGTAATAAGTAAATCAGAAAAATCAAATGAATTATTGATGATGTTATTGTTACTCATTTTGTCACCTTTTTATAAATTTATAAAATACTAACATAAAATACTTAAAGTATATTGATAATTAATATTAATTTACTTATAATGCTTTTTTAAAAGGAATATTATGGAATATATGGGATTATTACTAATTTTTTGGTACGGAGTACTACATGCTTTTGGACCAGATCATTTAACTGCAATTGCTGATTTTTCAATTGGTAAAAATAAATCAAAAACGATGTTGATTACAACACTATTTGCTGTTGGGCATGGGCTTTCATTATTACTGTTTGCTAAAATTTTGGAAATCTATAATATATCTGAAGAACTAATGGGTTATGGAGATTTGATTTCAGCTGCTGTAATTCTTGGAATTGGAGTCTATTTATTATTTATGGTTTTTACTAACAGAATTAATGTTAATAAACATATGCATGAAGGAGAAGAACATATACATATTTATTTTGGAAAAGAACATAATCACTCTGATTCTAATAAAGAAGTTGTATCTGCTTTTACGATTGGAATGTTAATGGGTATTGGTGGAGTTAGAGGTATGTTAATTACACTTAGTTTAGTAGAAGCTTCCAGTGTTAATGTATATATGGTTCTTGCATTTACACTGGGTGTTATGTTAATCTTTGTTGCTTTTGGTGCTTGTATTTTATTTATTAATAAAAACTTATTGCATTCAACAAGAAATGTAAAAAGGGCTTTTTCTTTGGCTGGTTTAATATCCATTATTGTTGGTTCTAATATGTTATTGTCTTAGTTCAAAGCTGATTTTATCAGCTTTGAACTTCTTTTTTTGTATCGTTTAGGGGAATAGAAATAACAAATCTTGCGCCTTTATCTTCATTGTTTACCTGAAGACTTCCTTCCATATTTTGCTCAATAATTATTTTACACATATATAAACCTAAACCTGTAGCATTTTTTTCACCCTTAGTAGAAAAATAAGGTTCAAAAATTCTTGCTAATAGTTTAGATGGAATTCCTCCTGCATTATCTTGTACAGTGATTTCAATATGCTGTTTAATTTCTTTTATATCAATAGATATTTGTGCATAAGAGATATCTTTTTTTTCAGCAAAAGCATCCTTTGCATTGACTAATAAATTAACAATTACTTGTGAAAGTTCATTTTTAAAACCCAGAATTTTGTTTTCATTTTTTAAAAAGTCTTTTTTAATATGTATTTCATTATAAATAAGGGTATCGTTTAATAAATTAATGGATTCGTTAATAACTTCAGAAACTAAAAACTCTTTTTTTTCTTTATTAAGTTTAAAAAAGTTTCTAAAATCATCTATTGTTGAGGACATACTTTGGGCAATTTGATTGCTTCTTTTTATTTGTGAATCAATAAATTCTTTATTGAGTTTACCCATATGATAGGCCAAGTGAATATTTTGTGTAATAGTATTCATAGCACTTAATGGCTGTCTCCATTGATGTGCAATCATAGCAATCATATTCCCCATATCTGCATGTCGTGATTTCTGTATTAAAAATTGTTCTTGTTCTTTTCTTCTATTCACTTCTGTTTGTACTTTTTTCTCTAAATTAATTTTATTTTCTTCCAATAAAAAAAGTTGTTTGGAAATTTTATTTCCCATTGTATTTAAAACTTTAATTAAAGGTTCAAATTCTTTGACACCAATATTTAAGTTTGTATTGTAATTTCCTTTTCCAAATTCAACGGTAGCATTTATTAATGCATTTAGAGGTGTTTTAAGAAGTATTTTTGAAACAACAAGGGTTACTAAACTTATTGTAATTAGAGTAACTAATAACAAAAATATATTGGTAAATAAAATGGAATACAAGTGTTTATTTAATTCATCTTTTGAAAAAGATATTTCAATTCTTCCAATCGTTTCATTGTCAAAATAGCCCGCTTCATTGTAGATTATTTGTTTTTTATATAAACTTATATCTTGGGCATCATTTTTTTTATAAGAGTACAAGGGTATGTTTTTTTCATTGTATATATTCAAAGAACTAACCGTTGAATCAATAGCGAAAGCTTTAGCAATTGAAGCAATAGAATATTCATCTAAATTCCAAATGGGGTAAGCAAGGGTCGCTGAAAGCTGTTTCATGGAAAGACGGTTTTTTTCATCAAATTGAACAAGTGCTGTATTTTTATTAAAAGAATAAAGGGTTAAGGTAGAAAAGGAAAAAACTATTGAAACTCCAATGATTAAAATAAAAGACAAACGTTTTGATAAAGATTTATTAACATTTGTTATTTTGTTTTTTTTCATATATTTTCCTAAGATTCCTAAGATTACAAATAATTTATTTAATTAGTATTATATAAAAATCAATATTATATAAAAGACAGTATATTAAAATAGTTATTAAAGTTAAAATAATTTGTTATTTAAGTATTTTTAGCTACTATTACACATATAAGTAGTATCAAAGTAGTGTTTGTTTCTTGTGTGGAAATTAATAGAAATATATCACTTCGATATTTTGTAATAAATGTAAAACTAAATAAGTATAATAAGTAAAATAAGCCAAAAATAGGCTTTTATCTCTGACTTCAATAATAAAAAGAAAGTGTAATTTTAATGATAAAATTTTCTAAGATAAACCTAAAGTTTTTAAAAATATCTTTTTTAAATACCTTTAGCAAGATAATTGTTACTGTAAAAAAATCCTCTTTAATTCTTAATGTTTAACAAAATGTACAAAACACTCCTTGAGAATCAACCTTACGCTATGGCACTTTTTGATAACAAAGGAAAGTGCCTATTTTTCAATAAAAAAGAATTGGAATTTAGAAATATAAAAGAAAAAGAAATAATACATCTTTTTGATAATTTTGATCAAAATGAAGTTTTTATATTAAAGCGTTGCCTTGCATTTGCCCAAAATAAGAAAAAAGAAGTTTTTTTTGAATATGAAAGAAATGAGATGCATTATCAGCTAAGAATGATGGAAGATGATAAACAAAATTTAGTAACCACGAGTCGAAATATATCAAAAGAAAAAATACTTGAAAAAGAAGTTAAAGAAGAAAAAGAAAATATTAAACGTTTTACGGATGCAATTAAAGGGGCAAATATAGGTTTTTGGGATTTTTTTCCACAAGAGAATAAAATTTTTGTTAATGAAACCTGGTTAACACAAAAAAAATACGATAGTGCCACTTTTAGAAAAGATGACGATATTTTTTCTGAACTGTTAAATGGTTTCGATTTTATAATGGGATTAATACATCCCGAAGATATTGAAAAAACAAAAACACTAATTTCTAAGCACTTAAAAGGTGAGAGTACTCTTTATGAAGCTGAATTTAGAATTAAATGTGCTGATGGTACATGGAAATGGATTTATGATTTGGGAAAAGTATTTCAAGTTGATGATGAAGGCTCTTCTTTAAGAATGAATGGTGTTCATATTGATATTACAAATATAAAAGAATTACAGCTCACTTTGGAAGATAGAAGTAAAGAATTAATTCTAGCCAATGAAAAACTAAAAATTTCAATTGAAGAAGTTCAAAACTTAAAAGAAAAATATGAAATTAAAAGTAAATTGGATTCACTTACTGAAATTTATAATAAAGATTATTTCATGCAACTTGCATTGAAACAAATGGATATTGCAAATCGATACAAACAGACATTTTCTATCCTTTTTCTTGATTTAGATAATTTTAAAAAGATTAATGACAATTATGGACATTTAATGGGAGACGTTGTTTTAAAAGAAGTGGTAAAAAGAGTTAAAGCATGTATACGAAACTCAGATATATTTGCACGTTTTGGAGGAGAAGAGTTTATACTTTTACTGCCTTATACAGGAAAAGATGATGCCTTTTTATTGGCAGAGAGAATAAGAATTTATATTTGCAGTCAAGCTATAATAATCAATGATCTTGAAATTTCTGTTAGTACAAGTATTGGTCTTTCTTCTAATACTAACAAATGTAAATTAGAAGAGCTTATTAAAAAAGCAGATCACGCTTTATACAATGCTAAAAATAATGGGCGTAATACCACGAAAATTTGCAGCATATAAAATATTCGTCTTTTATCTTGATTTCGCTCATTGTTTTTATTAGAAATTTATTTTATTCTAGGATGAATAATTATAAAGAGAGAATAATGTTAGAAAATGAAATTACAAAAGATAATACCAGCTTATTAGTTATGCGTTTTTACACAAAAGTATTAAAAGATGAAGCTATTTCTTCCTTTTTTATTGAAAAACTAGGGGCGGATATGAAGAATACTCTATGGCAAAAACATATCCTTTTACTGAGTGATTTTTGGTATACTATTTCTTTAGGAAAAGGTGATTACAGGGGGAATCCTTTTGGCCCGCATCTTCAAATTGAAGGTTTAAAAAGAGAGTCTTTTGAATCATGGCTTAAACTATTTTTTTTAACAGTTGATAATATATATACGCAAGAGATAGCTTTAAAGTTTAAAGAAAAAAGTACAATAATAGCTGGGAATTTTATGAGAAATTTACGCTTATAAATAAGGAAATAATCTTACTTTTATGTGCATTTTATATTTATATAACTTATAATTTAATATAATAAAAAATAAAAGTGAGGATATACATGAAAACACATAGAATTAAAAGATTAATCTTATCAGGCCTTAGTACTGTTACTAATAATAGCCATGAATTTGAAAACTCTCCTGGAAAAATCGAGACGCTTTGGGCTGATTATGTTGAAACAAAAACGTATTCAAAAACATTTAATACCACTAAAGAACATCATATGTATGGAGTATATTCTGAATATACGAATGGAAAAGATGGGGATTATAAAGTTACGGTTGCAGTTGAAGTTAGTAAAAACAAAAATGCTATTTTAATTGAGAATCAAAAATACTTGGTTTTTAAAAATCAAGGAGAATTGCCTCAAATTGTTATTGATACGTGGGCACAGGTTTGGGAATATTTTGCAGATGATAATTCAGAGTTTAAAAGATCATTTTCAATTGATTTTGAAAAATATTTAGAAAATGATGAGATTGAACTGTATATATCAATAGAAGGATAAGTCTTAAATAAAATGTCATCGCTGGGTGGCATTTTTGCTTATTTTCACAATCTCATCAAATAAATAATTTTCTACTCTTTAATTTTATCAAAATATCTTAAAATAATTTACAATAATATTAATTTGGTAAACTATCTTTTACCTGCCTATTTATAGTATTTAAAAGAAAGGTAAAATCCTTTTTAAGTCATTTCTATTTGTTATTATAAGAAAAAATAAAGCAAATCAATATGAGAAATATAGAAATAGGTGTATTAAATAATAAACGTATTTTTGTGTTCACTTTTTAAGTGCATGTGTTAAATATTACTTGTTTTAGAAAAAGGTAAGACATGTTAATAGCTAGAAAATCCAATATTCTTTTAATTTCTTTTGTCTGTATTTTGCTTTTTAATCTTATTGCTTCAAGAATGAATACTTCAAATATTGAAGCTTCAAATGCTCAATTAGTAGAGAAACAAAATGCTAGTATTTCTTTTTTGGATTTGAAATATTCCTTAAAATCACTGCAAGAAATTGCACTTAATATTGCATTATTTGGTGAAGAAAAAGTTCTTAAGGATTTAAGAAAAGAAAAGAATATTTACGTAAATATTGTAAAAAGAATAGAAAAAACTTCTTTAAATACACAAGAACAACGTGAACTAAAACAAATCAAAAAACGCTTTGTAACATACTTTGAAGCCTTGAAAACTATGTCTCAAGCAGGTATTATAAAAGCGCAGTCGCTTGTTTTAGAAAATAAATACTCAGAAATATACAATATGGCAATACAAAATTTAAAAGATGAACTGTCTTTGTTAGATGTTTTGAACCCAAGTGAAGTCAATAAAATCAACAACAGTATTATACAAACTCAAGAAGTCATAAGTGAAGCGATTGATTTATCAGATAGTGATGGTATTGAAATTATAAAAATCAGGTTTTTAAAGAAAATTAGAAAAATAAAAAAGAATGTATTGTTTGGAAAAGAAAAAATACAAACAATTGAAGATTTTTATATTGAGTTTTTTGATGCTGGCCTTAAGATGGCAAATGCCTCAATTTTAGTGAGTAAAAACAATCAAAAAGTTAAAGAGAGTTTTTTAACAGTAAAAAACATTTCTTTAGAATATGAAAAAAACATTTCAAATATTGCGTCAAATTTGCTAAAAGAACTAAAATATCTATCAAAACAAAATAAACAAAGCATAAAGTCTATGGAATATATAAGCATGATATCTGTTTTATTAATTGCTCTGGGAGTTGTTTTTTTGTATATAAGCTTAAAATCTATTGTACGTTCTTTAGAGAAATTTCAAGGTGGGCTTATGGGCTTTTTCAAATATTTAAACAAAGAAGAAGAACAGGCACCTTTATTAGAGGATAAAGGGAAAGATGAAATTGCTTTAATGTCTGTTCTTGTGAATGAGAATATTCTAAAAACACAAAATATAATACGCAGTGATGCTGCGTTCATTGAAGATGTAAAACGTGTAGTTAAATCAGTTCAAGGTGGATTATTAGTAGAAAAAATAGAAAAAACTAGCCAAAATGAAGCATTAGAAGAGCTAAAAGTTATTTTTAATGAGATGTTAGAAGAAATAAAAAATAAAGTGACTGATGATATTAATCAATTAGATCTAGCCTTTAATAAGTTTAATGCCTTGGATTTTACGTATAGAATAAAAGACGCTAAAGGGAATACTTCTTTGGGCCTAAACAATTTAGCAAATACTATTAATACCATGTTATACTCAAATAAAAAAATAGGTATGACCTTACAAAAAAGTTCACAAATACTTTTAGGAAATGTAGACAGTTTAAATAATGCCTCTATTACGACGGCTGCATCTCTAGAAGAAACCGCGGCTGCCTTAGAGGAAATAACAGCAGCTATGATTAATAATTCAACGAATATCAATAAAATGTCTTCTTATTCTCAAAAATTATTACTTTCTTCTACTGAAGGAAAAAACCTTGCTTATGAAACTTCAAATGCAATGAATGACATCAATACACAAGTAAGTGATATTAATGAAGCCATTGGTATTATTGATCAAATCGCATTTCAAACAAATATTTTGTCCTTAAATGCTGCTGTGGAAGCAGCAACAGCAGGGGAAGCTGGAAAGGGTTTTGCAGTAGTAGCACAAGAAGTAAGAAACCTTGCTACTAGATCAGCAGAAGCAGCCAATGAAATCAAAGCTTTAGTAGAAAAAGCAACTAAAAAAGCACAAGAAGGTAAAAAAATATCAGGAAAAATGATTGATGGATATGATTCTTTGAGTAAAAATGTTTCTTTAAATGCAGATATTATTGAAGAAATTGTTTTAACAACCAAAGAACAACAAGGTGGTATTGAACAAATAAATGATGCCATTAGTAAACTAGATTTACAAACACAAAACAATGCCACCGTAGCTTCAAAAACCAAAAGTATTGCAAATGATACGTATGAGGTAGCAGTTTCTATTGTAAAAGATGCCAATGGTAAAAACTTTATAGGCAAAGATGAATTAAATTAAGTGCATAAAATAATATTCACTTAAATAATATGTGATACTATTGCTTTATGAATAATAATTTACAAACAGTACATATGTACCACCAAGAAACAAAACATTTTGCGCATAAATATGCACGATCTTTAGGTTATATGGATTGGGAAACTCAACCCAATCCTTACCGCTCGTATGAGGGTACAAAAAAAACACCCTTACCTTTGGCTTTTAACAAAGTAACTCCTTCTTATATTGATATATTTACTAACAATAAAAAGAAAGAAAACATCAAAGAATTAAGTCTTGAGAATAT